>JAOZRC010000014.1 GCA_029940345.1 Desulfobacterales bacterium | reverse complement strand
CGATCCTGAGATTCTGCCAAAGACTTCAAGCTTTTATCTGTGCGATCCTGAGATTTTAAAAGTCCTTTAGTTGACCTTGATAGTTCTCTGACAATTTCTTTTAATTCGTTAAACTCGGTTTTGGCAACAGTCTCTTGCTGGTTTCGTTCCAATTCTTCCAGAACAGCCCACAAAATTTCCTTCAATTCCGGTTGGATAACATCAATCTTACGCATGAGTGAGATACTGAAAGGCATTATTAGCTCCTTTTTATGGTTAATCAGTGGGCATTGCCAAAATAAATTATCTATAATATCAATTATTTATATTGATATGCCCACTCTTTGACCATAAAACAAACGATCTAAATCTTGAACTGCTCTACCTGTTCGGTAAGGTTTTTGGACAGGTTTTGCAGCTCATCGGTAATACCCACAACCACGCCGGCTCCTTCCACGGTGCGTTTGGCGCCTTCGGAAGATTCCGTGGCAATCTGCACGGCGTTTTTAGAACGCGTGGCCTGAAGCGTAGTCATCTGGTCCATTTCGCCAGTGCGCTGCATAATGGCCTGCATCTGCGTATTTACCATAGTGGCGCCATCATTCGCGCCGGTAACCAATTCAGCGATAAGGCCGGAATGTTCCACCAACTGGCCAAGCGCTTTCTCGGCATCCTGACGGCGAGGACCCTGTTCACGCGCCATCTGGCCGATCTCCTGGGCCAACTGGTTCAGGTCTTCCATCAAGGTTCGCACCTGCTCGGTGTTGGTGGCCAGAAGTCCAGCGGCTTTGGCGATTTCTTCAATCGCTGTCATATTGACCCGACCCCCTTCATCGATTTTGGTCAACGCCTGTTGGGACTGGTCGGTGAGTTTGGTTCCTTCGTTAACACGGTTTGTGGAGTCCTTAATAAGCTGGGTGATCTCCTTGGCCGCTTCGGAGGAGCGCTGGGCGAGTTTACCAACCTCGTCAGCAACCACCGCAAAACCCTTACCATGTACGCCGGCGCGGGCCGCTTCAATGGCTGCGTTCAATGCCAGCAAGTTGGTCTGGTCGGCGATTTCGGTAATAACGGAGATGATCTCGGAAATTTGATCGGAAGATTCGGCAATGGCGCGCATACCTTCAACGGTTTGGGTTACCAGACCGGTGCCTTCTGCGGCGGCCTGCAACGACGATTGACCGTACTCAGTGGCCTGCTGAACCGCTTTCTCCATCTCTTCAACACCCTTGGTGATTTCTTCCACGGCGGCAGACACTTTCACAACCATCTCGCCTTGGGCCTGGGCGGTGGATGCAACCTTGCCACCGGTTTCACCCATAGCACCCACGCGTTCCGTGGCCGTATTGGCCAATACACTCTGTTCACCAGCGGATGAGGACACCTTTTCCATGGATTCCAAAAGATTACTGATGGCTGTGGATGATTCTTCCGCCGCAATCTTTTGTCCTTCAGCCGCTTTTGCCACTTCACCGGCGGTGCCACCCATTTCAGCCAAAATATCGGCTGATTTTTGAGTTTGGACAACCTCCCTCTCAGCACGGTCGCGGTTAGCCGATGCACGTTTGGCAACCTCACCCGCGCTGGATTCCACATTGACAGCCGATTCGTCAACCACCTTGAAGGCGTTCCGCAACACCTCCATCATGGCGTTAAACCGATCGGACATCTCACCGATTTCATCTTTACTATCCACTGGCACGGTCAGTGTGAGATCGCGTTCTTCCGCAATTTGGGTTACTGTTTCCGCCACGCGCTGCACCGGTTTGGATATGGTTCGGGCAATCAGAAAGGCCGCACCCACGATGGCAAGCAATGCCACCACACCGATAATAAGCATCACGCGCTGCAAACCTGTAATCGCTGCAAACGCCTCCGCCTGATCTATCTCGGCCAGAAGCGCCCAAGTGACGTCAAACGCTTTTACAGGCGTAAACGCTGACAATACTGAATTGTCATTATAATTGAGGCTTTCTTTTGCATCGGTATTGCCGGCCAACGCTTCACGGCTTGCTTCGGTGTTGACGCTGCCGGTTTTCGGATTGCTGAAAGACGCGGCAACTGAGTAATTGGTTGCATCACGGAAAGAGTCGGAGCGCATGATATTATCCGGGCCCACCAAGTAAGTTTCACCGGTTTTACCCAAGCCGGTGCGCTCCCCCATGATGGCAGCAATACCTTCGGAAGGAATTTGAAGGGCCACGACAAGCTCTGTTTTACCAGAACGGACAATGGGCAATGCAATAAATGCGGCAGGAGCATCTTTACTGGGCGCGTATGGCTTAAAGTCGGCAAATCCAAACTTACCGGTATCCAGAACCTTACGCACTAACGCTCCTAAGTTAGAGCTGGCATATTTGCCGTTTGCCAGGTTGGTCTTATAATCGTCCTCGTGCTCAACCGAATAGAAGCAGTATCCGTTTGGATCAATCAAAAAGACGTCATAATAACCAAAAGCGTTTTTGTATTTGGTATAAAAGTCTTCCGTCTCTTCTTCCACTTTAGGAAGGACAGCCTCTTCAAATTCGCCTGTAATATTGATACCCCAGTTCACCCCTGCAAGCTTAAGTGGTGCGAAAAAGCTAGCCTCAAATACACCGGTGGAACCGAATTTAGATATTTCTCCTGTTAGGCCGGATAACGCATTATCAATGTCAACGCCGCTCTTGGGATCGCCAATTTTCCCTTTCTTAAGCACCCTGTCGCTACGTAAAGAGGCTTTGCCTTTAACACCGCCGACAAGGTAAGCCTCGAAGGTCTCGCCCAAGCCTCCACGCTGCTGAACGATTGCATTGATCTGTTCATTAGAAATCTGCAAGGCGACCACACCCACTATTTTACCTCCTGCCTTTACAGGAGCACCGATAAAAGCCGCCTGCTTCTTATCGTCAGGCGCATACGGCTGAAAATCGGCCATCGCCGTTGCTTTCAAAGCTTTTTCAAAGCATTTTCCCAGTGAACTTGTTTTTAGTCCGCCTTTTAAAAGATTCTTTCCCAGGTCAGATTTTTCAGCCACCGAATATACGATATTGCCATCTTCGGCAATCAGCAAAAGGTCATAATAAGCATAGGACTCTTTATAATGTTTAAGCCAGGGGCTGTATTGCTCTTTAAGCGCATTCCAGGCAGGACCGCCGACTTTTTGGCCTTCAGACATAAAGGCGGTTTCCATATCAATTGTCGCCGCTGCAACTGTGGGGTTCGACGCCAGAATGGCGATATCGCCGAACAATTTTCCAAAATACGTTTCAAGTTGTCCGACTTTAGTCTGCCTGATACCTTTGAGTTTGTCAAAAGTCTCATCCCGCAGACTGGCGGCCGTTTCCGCCAAAAAAGTCATATCGCCTTTGCGCTCATCAAAATACACTTGCACTGAATGTTTCTTGATTTCCCGAAGCCCTTTGAGTTGGTCGAAAAACTGAGTTTCAAGCGATTGGGTGGAAGTTGTCAATGCCCGCCATCCTACGACGCCAGCGGGGATAAGTCCGACCATCAGGAAAAAAATGATCAGTTTGTAGCCGATCTTCAAATTTTTAAACGAAAATTTCATAATTCTTCTCCTCATTTTATCTAATTTTTACTAAAATTTGTTATTGTTAAATATTATTTTTTAAGCGATTTTCGAATGCATACGGTTCGCCCCGCTTTAAACGAATTACTCTCCGGGCAGCCGTTCGAGAATAATAGGCTTGCCGGCGGCAATGCGGATCGCGTCCCACTCTTCGCGGGTGCGCACAGCCTCCGGGCCTGAAATGGTATTAATGATATCAAAATAGTCCAGTTCGTACGGATCATTCCTGACTTGAGCGGCCGGTTTGCCTTTGACCGCATAAACGGTCTGCACGGACTGATGATCAAAAGCACGCCATATTTGAGTGTCCTTTAAAAGGTTGTAAACATGTCCCTCAAGTGCCCGAATCACAGCCGGGGTGTCAAAGGTTCCCGCTCTTTCCACCGCGGCTTTATATTCGTAAACGATGGTGTAGGCCGATGCGGCCGAAGAGGAGGGGTAGCGTTTAAATTTGCGGGTGAATTTTTCCACAAATGTTTTGCCTTTCGCGTAATTATATTTATAGGGAACCTGCCAGCACCACGGCACCGCCCCGACGACGCCATCCATGACTTCGGGGCCGGCACCTTCGGCCATACCCAAAGTCAGATTGGGAACCACGATTTGCATCGTTTCTTTCATCTTCCATTTGGTTGCCTGTTTCAGAGCTGTTTCCATATCTTTGCCAAAAAGCACCAAAACAAGAACATCCGGCCGGGCACTCTGCGCTTGTTTGAGTGCCATCAGAAAATCGGTGATACGGGCACCCGGAAAAGGGGTGAGGATACCTTTATGATCATTTTTATTTAATGTGTCAGTAAAGGTGCGAATTGATTTTTCGGTGGTGTGTCCCCATGAATAGTCGGCGGTAATAAAAAAATAATTCTTGCCCGTAAAATTGGTTTTCAGATAGCCAGCTAAAACTTTTGCTCCCATCCAGGCGTTGTAGCACTCTCTGAAAACAAGCCGTCGCGCCTGAGTTCCGGTGGTAGTTGTGGAATAGGTGAGCGTGCCAAAAAAGGGCACACCTCTTTGCTGGCATATTTTGCCCGCCGTGACAGCCACAGCACTGGAAGAGCCACCAAAGACCATTTTGACATTTTCGCCACTGATCAGCTCGTTTACGTTTTTAGTAGTTACACCAGTTTGGGATTTGGAATCACGTCTCACAATCTCAACCGTATTACCTAAAATACCGCCGCTTGCGTTAATCTCTTCAACCGCCATAGTGGCAGCGCTGTTTTGGGCCAGCCCCATGATCCAGTAAGGGCCACTGGCCGGATAATTCAATCCAATCTTGACGGTGGCCGCCGAAACCAGGGAGCACCTTCCGGTTAACATCAGGCCGGTTAAGATTAAAAAGGTTGTCGCTATCAGCACCCTTGCCAGCTTAAACTTTGTGTTCATGTACATCATCGCTTCCTCCCTTATTCCTCTATTTAAAGTATAAATGTTAGCTAACTGTATCTTTCAGATGCAAAAAATATGCCATCAACTCTAAAGCACGTCTTTTGGTTAAACTGCGATGTTTACGAATCTGTCAGAATAATGCTATAATATGCTTAGGAGGAACAGCTTTACCTCCGTTATAAAAACCGGGCGATGATAAAGCGATATTTGTTTTAATATTTAAATTCAACAGGTTATAGCAGTCGCCAGTTTGTATTTAATACGCTTGTTTAATTGGGAATCAATTGCAATTTTATAGACACCTGCAATCAGATCAATCTAATAAATTAACAAAAAGAATAGAAAAGCAGTCATGAAGAATAGAACCCTATAATCTATGACATTCATATATAATATTTCAATGATAATAGCAATCCGAAAATCGGAATTGTCTTTACGGTAACAGGATTTTACGAATGAATGAAATAAGTGCGAAGATGTCGAGCGGGAGCGATTTTTCGGGAAAAGTGTTTTGTTTTGGGTGAATCAAATTGGAGCAATGATAAAAATTGATGCATATTCCAAACGAATCAGGCTTTCAAATAGCGTATCAATGCTTTAGAGTCATCTTCATAGATATTCAGGAATTTGATGCCCAATTCATAACCATTGTCTTTAGCACTTTTATTACACCACACCACTTCACCGACCGCTCTTAGACAGGCATCTGAAGAGATGTCAATAAATTTGGAGAATGGTTTTTTGAAGCCCTCCCAGCCGATAATATTTATCTTCAAATTAAGCATGGTTTTGGGGTCATAGGGATCGGAGGAAGTGATGCGGATTCCATTGCCGCCGATATTGATACTGGCGCCATTTTTAATCACGGCATCAGAAAGCGGAAAAGTCAGCAGGCTGACTTCGATGTCAATATTGCGGGATATACGGGGAAATTTACGTTTGTCTTGAGGTTGTTGCACTTTGCTCACGGTCTTACCTTTAAGTATGCAGCTTTGTTCAATAAAATTTCATCATACTGAAGCATAATATTAATTATATGTACACATAAGAGCCATTTTGTCAAGAGATTCGACCAGTGATTCTGTTTTCAGAGATAGTATGCGGGCTGCCGCCATTAGATTTGAACAAAATACAAATATTTCTTTATCATTTGTCTCCTATATGCTAAGTTAAAATAAAAATGACTTATCAACCAACCCGCAATTTACGCGACGATTATGTATGAATACTACCAATGCCAATTAAGGGTTGAAATTTTCGGATGCAATAAAAACAATGGGTTACGGCGGGTTACGCCAGAGCATTGACCGAAACAGGCTTGTAACACCCTGAATTTACACAGTCAGATTCAACCCTTAATTCGCATTACCAATAAAAAAGAACTGACACGTCTGTTAGTTGTAGACGATTCGAGACTGATTCGTCGAGCGATTTCCATTATTTTCGAACCGCTAGCTGATATAAAGGTTGTGGGAGAGGCGTCTAACGGCAAAGAAGCGTTGGAATTGATTCCGCGGCTGAATCCCGATGTGGTCACATTGGATATTGAGATGCCGGTGATGGATGGGCTTACGGCATTAAAACACATTATGATGTTATGCCCCAAGCCGACAGTGATGTTGAGTTCACTTACCTGGGAAGGCGCCAGGGCGACGTTTGACGCCCTCAAACTAGGCGCCATTGATTTTATATACAAGCCCAATCGCTTGCTAAAGCTCACGGTTCAGGAGCAGCAGCAGAATATTATACGTAAAATAGTTTACGCTGCCCGTGTTGAGATTGACGCTGTCCGTTATATCCGTCCCAAGCCTGAGCCGGTCGCTAAACCGGGAGACTGGGACCTTAATTCTTATGCTCATATTGTCGTCATCGGAGCTGCTGAAGGTGGTTACAGAGCTCTTTTAAACATAATTCCCCGTCTGGAAGCCCAACTGCCGGTTGTTTTTATGGTGATGTTGTATACCAACTCTGAGGTGGCGGATGATTTTGTCCGCTATCTGAATAATTGCAGCGCCATTCGGGTCAAACGCCCTAAAGACAGCGAGCCTGTCAGGGGAAGCGTCTGCTATCTGATCTCTGAAGATGAATATGTAACGGTCCATAATAAAAATCCAGAGCACCGTTTCAAAGTAACGCCGCCCCCGTTTCCGTCTCGCAGAGGGGCGATTAATATGCTGATGTTTTCCGTAGCCGAACTTATGGGGGAGCGTACTGTGGGAGTCATTCTTTCCGGCCTGGGCGATGATGGCGCGTAAGGGTTAGGGGAAATTGTCCGGAAGGGAGGTGACTGCTTCGTTCAAAATCCTCCCAATTGCGTATGCCGTGAGATGCCCAAAGCGGCGCTTGAGGTTTGCGCGCCTGGTTCTATTATGTCCGATAGGGAGATAGCTGCGAAGATAAACACTTTTAAGCCTGGGATACCTGTCAAAATGAAGCGCTAATATAAAATTATCGCGCTACGAACTGTTCGGCACTATTTTTGCTTAATAAATTTTAAGGAATACCGGCATCCTTGAACTGTATCTGCCCCCGGGGCCTGAATCACTTTACACTTTTTCTATTTCGTTCCTACGGAATTTGTTGTATCGTTAATCTTGTTTTCTATAGATATTGTGTCCCTGAGACAAAATGTAAACTGACAAATGAGGGTGTCAATAAAAAGGTGAATTGAATGGGCAAACGTATTTTAATTGTTGATGATTCTTCTTTGATGCGTAAAATGATCCGCAAAACGCTTGAGCCGAGTGGCCATGAAATTGTGGGCGAGGCTACCAATGGGCAGGAAGCCGTTGAATTATATAAGACCTTAAAACCTGATTTTGTAACAATGGATGTTACCATGCGAGGGGTTGACGGCTTTATGGCGGCCAAAACGATTTTGAATTATGATGACGCCGCCCGAATTATTTTTCTTTCCAATTTAAATAAGGAAAAGTACAGTGAAGATGCGGCCAACTTAGGGGCCGTCGGATATGTGAATAAGCATAAATCAAGACAAATTCTTGAGCTTCTTGAAAGTTAGAACCGTCAACTGAAATCGGGGTGTCAAATTTAAGGAAAAACGATGGAAGCAGCACAAGCATCAACCCAAAATAATCCGTATCCTGAACATGCCGTTCTGAATATGCTGAAACTGGCGGATATGGAAAAACAAAGAGCGGAACGTCTGGCTGCGAAACTCAGAGAGTTGGGTGTCTCGCCGGAATAAGCAATTGCAGGCACTCTTCATTTGTCGGTTTACACATCTTGATGTAGGGTGGGTGGAGTGTAACGGAACCCACCGTTTATGGAAATCTGGTGGGTTCCGTTGCACTCCACCCACCCTACATGGGCACACTGTTTGTGAAACACCCAACATTTCCTATTTGAACAATGAAAATTTTCAAGGATAAATCAGTATGGAACGGGGAAGAGCGAAGAAACGAAGAGCGCATCAAGCGTATGCGCATGATGCTCAAGGGGCCCAAGCTAAGGCTGAGATTTTCCAACTTCCGCAAACGACTGCTGATTTATTTCTTTTTGGTTATTTTTGCATCTCTGACGGTCTCACTTGAGCTGATTTTTGAAATCGGAAGCAATCGAACGTTGAATCAAATTTCCAATAGTATCACCAGCCAACTCACTGATGAGCAGGCCGACCGTTTTGAAACAGATAAGGTGGCGTATATCCTTAATCGGTTGCAAGTTCGTATGATTCTGGTAATGGCCCTTGTTCTTATTTTGATGATTGCCGCGATGATTGTATTTATCCGTAATATTGTGGAGCCACTGGACACGATGGCCAAGTGTGCCCGCAAAATCGCCAGCGGTCATTTAAATGAAACGGTTCCGATTCGTTATGATGATGAAATTGGCAAAATCGGCGAACTCCTTAATGAGCTGTCTATCAATCTCCAGGAAATATTGCTCCATTTGTGGAATTCCACTGGTCAGAATATCGCTCTGTTAGATAATATGTATGCGATTATCTGTTCTCAGGCCGATAGCTGCAAATCGCGTCAATTGGAAGAGGATATTGAATGTGTGCGTCAGGATATGGAAACCTTGCAGGAGATGGTCAAAACTTTTGACTTCTACAATGTGGAACTGAGTGATGGCCGTTTATTGGCGGCTGAAAATGCGGATGAAGAGAACGCCTGATGATTGAATACTGGTTCATGTTCCCGATTGCCATCGTTGTTGCCTGCCTTGCCACCGGAAGCGGATTCGGGGGCGGCATCCTGTTTTTTCCCATTTTTATTCACGGACTGAATCTCAGTGTCCCGGAAGCAGTAGGAACCGGTATGATCACAGAGCTGTGCGGAATGACTTCGGCCATGATTGCTTATACTGAACAGAAACAGGTGGAATTTGACCTGGCGCTGCCGATGATCATCATCAGTTTCCCGGGGTTGGTTATCGGACTTCATCTGGCTTCCAGCGTGAATCCGGCAATTCCCAAAATGTTTTTCGGTTTGGCTGTTATTTCTTGTGCGCTATGGGTGTTAATGTCAATTAAAAAGACAACTGAGAACACTCGTGCGCATATATTGGTCGAGGAAATTTTCCCCTGGGCCTGGGTTCCCTTTTTTGGAGGAATCGCCAGCGGGATGACATCCGTCGGCACCGCTGAATCTGTTTTACCCGTTCTGGATCGTCTTTTAAAAATTGAAATTCATCGTGCGATTGCCACTACCGTTGTAGTGGAAGGCTGTGTCGGTTGGTTGGCAACGGCACTCAATATATGGGAAGGACAGATTCGCTGGGATGTTGCGGTTTTTACCACAGCAGGCGTGATTATCGGCGGCCGCCTCGGGCCGATGGTTTCCCGTATGATTGCGGAAAGAATTTTAAAACTCGTTTTTTCCATATTTGTAATCCTGGCCGGTTTGCAGATGATTTATAAGAGCATCGGATATTTTTTTTGATGGAAAAAAAACTGCCCAAAGTGCTGATCGTCGATGATGAGATTGAAGTGGTTGATATGTTGTGCGAGTTTCTGGCATTCGATAGCGCCATTTATGAGATCGTTACAGCATGTAGCGGTTCTGAAGCGCTGGCAATCATGGACAGGGAGGATATTGCGCTGGTTCTTTCTGACGTTGTTATGCCCGGAATTAACGGAATTGAGTTACTTGATAAAATAAAACGGCACTTTCCGGAAGTCGGTGTGATCCTTATGTCGAGTTACGGAACCGCTGAAATGCGAGATAAAATACAACCCCTGGATTGCTTACGATTTATTGAAAAGCCTTTTGCTATCAGCGAACTCCAACGACTGTTGCACGAAAATCTGAATAAACAGCAGCAGGGCTTTGCCGGTACGCTTAAAAATATGCAATTAACGGATATCATCCAGATGTGTTGCCTTGCCACGATGAGTATGGTGATACAGGTTCAACAAAATTCACATAAAGGCATCATTGTTATCAGTGATGGTGAAATTATTCACGCGGTGTGTGAAGATAGTGAGGGTGAAGTTGCGTTCTATGAAATTCTTTCCTGGGAGAGAGGTAATTTTCAAACTCTGAGACAACCTGCGGAAATGACAGTATCTGTAAAAAAAGGGTGGCAATTCCTTCTCATGGAAGCGGCTCGTCTGAAAGACGAAAAAGCGCTGAAAAAGGATGTCATTGTAGAAAGAACAAAAACGCCGCAAGAGGCATTAGCGCCATCTGAGCAAAAACCGGAGTCAGCAATCCGACCTGATCTGAAACCCGAATCCGGAAAATGTCGCGTTCTCATTGTGGATGATTCGGCGATGATGTGCAAAGTGTTAACACGCTTACTTTCTGCAAGCGGCCAAATTGAAATTATCGGGACCGCCCAAAATGGAGAAGAAGCGCTTGAAAAAAGCGAAGCTTTGAAACCTGATATTATAACCTTGGATGTGAATATGCCGGTAATGGGCGGCAGTACAGCGCTTAAACATATCATGCTTAAAAATCCCTGCCCCGTCGTAATCATCAGCAGTATCGGTCATAAGGGACGGCAAAATATTCTTGATTTTTTACGTCTTGGCGCGGTTGATTTTATCGGCAAACCGTCGATGAACGCTGATATGGCCGCACAAGAGGAATTGTTGGTGCAACGCATCTGTTTCGCGGCCAGTGCCCAGGTGGAGAATTTTCAACTTGTAAAAGCACCGCCGATTATTGCCAATGAAAACGGATCCGATAAACAACCGGCAGATTGGAATGGAATGCCGTATGCATCGCCGGCCCTGGTAATTGTTAACTCCGGAATAGGCGGATATGCGGAATTGATACGCTTGATTCCTTTGTTGAATAGCAAAATGCGCGGAGCGGTTGTCGCTCTGCATACCATGCCACCTGAATTTGTGAATCCTTTTTGTGAATACCTTAATGAACGCAGTCTGGCGACTGTTTTACCGCTATTACCACCCAATATGGAAAGTAAGAGAGAAGGAATAGATGAGGCATCTCCGGTGATACTGAAAATGGGGAGTTGTTACCTTGGCGCCAATCAGTTCGCTCTTGATTTTGATATTCATGACGACAAATATGGGTTACATATAGAAATGCGGGAAGAACGCCCACCCAATTCGGCTGGTAAGATTCAAAATCAGCCGGTAAACAATTTTGATCGTTTTCTGCTTTCAGTTGCAAATTCATTTCCAGGCGTGATTATCGTCGTGCTGCTTTCCGGCGCCGAGGTAGGCACTCTTGAAGGATTACGTAGCATTAAACAAATTGACGGGTGGATTATATCTCAGAAATCAGACACTTGTATGATCACCACGCCGTTGGAAAAAGCCTTTGACGAAAAGCTGATCGTATTGGAAGCCAGTGTATCCGAAATTGCCAACATGATTCTTACAACTTAGGTGAATTCCGAAAAAAAATATACCGTTTCATGTCATGCTAGCTTACACTTTTTTGTGATGGAAACCGGGTGTCAGTGTTTAGCTGTCAGGGTGCGCCTGCCTGATTCCTGACATCTGAATGCAAAAAAGCATTAAACTGGCACATGAAGGATACCCTAAATTCGGTATATTATTATCTGGAAATCAACTTAAATGATATGATGAACTTTTTTAATTACCAATAAATCTAAACCAAAGGGAGGTGAATAAAATGGAAGAATCCTTTACTAATCAGTCTGAAGAGTTTTCGGAAGAAGATCAGTTGATGCAGCTTGTCGGCTTTAACATCGGAACAGAGCTGTTTGGCGTTAGCATCCTGATGGTTCAGGAAATTATCAGATCCGCTCCTATTACAACCGTACCCAATTCACCTGATTTTATTGAGGGCATCATCAATCTACGAGGTAACATTGTGCCTGTAATTGATTTGAGAAAAAGACTCAATATATACATAAAAGAGATGGATTATGAGAAATCCTGGATTTTAATTTTGAACGTCAACGACCGTGTTACCGGTTTTATTGTGGATTTTGTCACCAAAGTGCTTAAGATTGACGAAAAAACGGTGGAACCGCCGCCTGATATTGTTGTGGCAGGTCTTGAAAGCCAGTATATTCGAGGTGTTTGCAAACTGGATAAAAATTTGCTGATTCTTTTGGATTTTAATCGCATTCTGCGTATTGATGAGTTTAAAAAACTGAAAGATGTCGGTTAAAGGGGAATTGGGAATGTGGAATGTGAAAATTCCGCATTCCGAATTTTAACAAGGAGAGACTACTATGATTGATTTATCGTTACTTCCGGATTTTGTTGCCGAAAGTGTGGAACATCTTGAAGAGATGGAAACCAATTTGCTCCGATTAGAAGCAGATCCCGGCAACCTGGAAATTCTTAACGATATTTTCAGGTCGGTTCACACCATAAAGGGTGCCTCCGAGTATATGGGCATGATAAAAACAGCGGAGCTTTCCCATAAATTGGAAAATCTGCTGGATATGATCCGAAAAGGGGAAACGTCGCTTAATAAAGAAATCATTGACACTCTCATAGAGGCTCGCGATCTGATCAGTATGCTGGTAAGCGAACTT
Source organism: Desulfobacterales bacterium (assembly GCA_029940345.1). Classification (GTDB taxonomy): domain Bacteria; phylum Desulfobacterota; class Desulfobacteria; order Desulfobacterales; family JAUCGF01; genus JAUCGF01. The sequence goes on along the minus strand of JAOZRC010000014.1, from coordinate 8,304 downwards.
GAACAATCTCAGACAGAAGAGACTGATACTGCGAGTATAATCAAACGTATCGACCGATTATCAATCGAAACCGAAACGGAAAAAGACGCACATTCACCTGGTAATGCATCCCAAACGGAAACAGGGTCAGAGTTAGAGGATGCTGATTTTGAAACAGCTATCGAAATGGCTGTCGATGATGTCATGGAAATTGCGCCTTCAACGGGAATTCAATCCGACCCCGAAGATGAACCCGACGCCATCTTAGTTGAGGAGATACGCGGCGATGATCTCGGCGATCCGGAGTTATTTGCCATCTTTACGAATCAGCTCAATGATTCTTTTACTAAAATACTTGCGTATCTCAATGATCCACCTCATTCTGATGGTGTGGTTGAAATTTTCAATCAATATACTGACATCATCAAGACGTTGCGCTCATCAGCCAATTATATGGGATATGATAATCTCGCTATATTTTATGAAAATTGGATAACTGCAATTGAGCAAACGCAAGCTGAATCTGTCCAATCCGGAAAGCTTTCCTGGTCGGATTTTATTAAATTCCAACTGAAACCTTATATTAATAAAATCGTAAGTCTTTTTCCACAACTGCAAAAGTTTCGAATTGATGCCCAACGATTAGAAGAAATTGATGACAGTAAGTATCTCCCGATTAAAACAAAAGAAGAGGGCCTCGAAACGGTAAAAGCGGTTGACACGAAACGTATAGCAGAGACGATCGAAGCCGGGGAAACTGAAAGTGTTGTCGAAATATCGGATATTGATGAAATAAGCGATGAGGTCGAACCGGTTGTGGCGATTGGTCCGGAAGAACCGAATGAATTCACTGATACCGCTGAACCTGAAAAAGCGGTTGAGTCGGTTAAAGCGGATGATACCAAAAGTGTAACAGGGACAATCGAAGAGGAGGAAACCGAAAGCGTTGTTGAAATAACGGATATCGATGAAATCGAACCGGTTGCGGCGGCTGAGACGGAGGTGCCGGGTGGGCCAGATCATATAGGGGCTGAAACCGATGAACTCCCAAAAACGGCTGAAGTGGAAGACGCTGCCATGCCGCCACTTGAAAATGATAAAATGCTTTTTGACAAACTTGCATCCGCTTATGATTTTTACCGGGAGGATCATATCCACCGAACCAGTGATTCCCAGGATATGATCGACGCCAATTTGTTTTCAAAAAGCGATCTGACGCCTGAAGGACACCCTATTATTGAATCCGGGACTGATGAAACAGGCAAATACATAGAACTGACGTCTGACGAAGCGTTTCCGAAACGCCCATTACCGGATGAAACCAAAGCCGAAACGGAACTCCCTGGCCTGGCCGAAACATCGGAAACACCCGCTGTTTCCGAAATACCGGAAATTGAAATAGCACCGGTTCCTCCCTTTGTCGCTGAGACCCAGGAAGCTGAAGAAAAAATCAAAGCGGAGCCTGACTTAACCCCTGAAGAATCAGGAACGCCGTCGGCACCCAAAGCGCCTAAAACCGAAGCGAAAGCTAAAAGTGACGTTTCTGAGAAAAAATCCCTGGTAACTGACGAATTGCAAGAAACAGTTACCACACAGGCATCCGAACCCGCTGAAGGGCTTTCCTTAACTGGTAAAACAGGGGAAACCGCACCTATCGCCGGAACCACAGACGCTGATGTAACAAAAGCGCAGTTGAAAGAAAAGCAATACGGCGTTGTAATGAAAAAGAGTGTACGCGTCGACGCGAACAAAATTGATGCCTTAATGAACCAAGTCGGTGAACTGGTGGTCAGCCGCGCTTGGTTTTCCCAATTATACAATGAGATGCGGGATTTACAGCAATATCTTAAAGAATCTTCCCGTTTGGAACAAAAGGAGATGAAGCAAGTGCGCGCCATCACGTTCAGATTGAATGAGGCCACGGTCAACTTGGGAAGAGTGGCCACTGAACTTCAAGAAGGGGTGATGCGAGTGCGGATGCTTCCCATTTCACAACTTTTTAATCGTTATCCCCGGCTGGTGCGTGACTTAATTCATGACACGCCCAAAAGAGTGACGCTGGATATCAGGGGGGAAGCCACCGAATTGGATAAAATGATCATTGAAAAGATATCAGATCCCCTGATTCATATTATCCGTAATGCAGTGGACCATGGCATTGAATCAACCAATGAACGCCGGCGGCTTGGCAAACCCGAAACCGGGCGGATAATCCTCGAAGCTTACCATGAAAGCAACCATGTGGTCATCGAAGTCCGCGACGACGGTCAAGGGTTAAACCCTGATAAAATCAAAGAAGTGGCGCTTGCGGGAGCATTCATCACTCAAGAGGAATTGGCCGTCATGTCATTAAAAGATGTTACATCACTTATCTTAAAACCCGGTTTTTCAACGGCCGCGCAAGTCACGCATACTTCCGGTCGCGGGGTTGGCATGGATGTTGTCAAAAAGAATATAGAAAAACTGAATGGTACGTTGGAGATTGATTCTGAACAAGGTGCTTTTACACAACTGCGCATCAAAATACCGCTAACGTTGGCGATTATACCGGCCTTGTTGGTCAGAGTGGGAAAAGAGCTTTACACGATCCCGCTTGCCACTGTTGAGGAAACCTTACGAATTGCTGAAGAAGACAATTCCACTATCGAAGGTAATGAAGTTATCTATATTCGTAATGCAACGCTGCCATTGGTCAGATTATCCGAATTGTTTGATATACCGGTGGACGAACAGCTAAAAGGTAAGGAATTCGTTGTAATTGTCAGCACCGGTTTGAAAAAAATCGGGCTGGTTGTGGACGACTTGATCGGCCAGGAAGAGGTGGTGATAAAACCGCTGGAGGACTATTTACAGGAAAAAAGCGGCTTTTCCGGTGCCACTATCTTAGGTGACGGAAGGGTTTCTCTCATTTTGGATGTCTATGAACTTGTTAATCTGACCATCGAACGGGTGACCCTGATGCGAAGCCAAAAAACAGTTTACGGGGATTTTGGCAATTATAGCAAAGCGGGACGGTCTGTATCCGAGGCTCGCGTGGCGGCCATGTGATGATATGGCGACAAATATAATAAAAAAATTTAAAGTACTGGTGGTGGATGACGCGGTTTTCATGCGTCGGGCCATTGCTAACATTTTGGAGACCGATCCCGTGCTTCAGGTGGTCGGAACGGCCAGAGACGGAATGGAGGGGCTTCAGAAAATAAAACAATTGCATCCGGACGTTGTTACACTGGATATTGATATGCCAGTCATGGACGGACTCACGAGTATCCGGCACATTATGATCGAATCACCGGTTCCGGTGGTGGTGTTGAGTTCCCTGTTCAGTGACGGCGTCATTACTTTTGAGGCTCTGCGGCTTGGCGTTGTTGATTTTGTCCCCAAGCCTTCCGGCGCAATTTCAGTTAATATCGATCAGGCAAAGCATTCAATTATAGACCGCACCAAAATGGCTACTTCGGTGAATATCAGCAATATCCATCGAGTGCGCCTTCCTCAATGGAATGTGCGCGATCAATTGAGTGCCAGGTATCAATTCCGGGAGCTTGAGTATATCGTTACAATCGGCACCAACCTAACGGGGCCTAACACAATTATTCGTCTTCTGACCAAGCTTTCGCCGGCTATCCCAGCCGCGATTGTTGTAATGAAGGAGATATCACCTAAAATAATTGCGGCCTTTGTTGAACGGTTTGATGAAAAAGTTCCTTGGAAGATAAAAAATGCTGTAGAAGGACAGGTGCTTGAACAAGGTGTCTGCTATATTTGTTCGAATGTACAATCATTGGAATTCCGGAGGAATATGCAAGACGAAATCTGTTTAAAACTTGCCGGCCCGGTTGCCAACCCGTTGAATGTGCTGTTTTCATCAGCCGCCTGCATGTTCCGGCAAAACACCATCGGTTTGTTATTGACCGGAACCGGTCGTGACGGCGCCGACGGTTTTGTCAATATTAAGGCGGAGTCCGGTATAACAGTCGCACAAGACAGTAAATGCTGCGTTTATCCGAATCTGACAGAAAATGCCGTTGAAAAAGGGGTTGTGGATATGGTGGTGCAAGAACATGACCTTCCCGGCACCATCGAAAAATTAACAAATTCTGCGGAAGAAGGGCTTAAATAAATGGTGAGGAACGGCTTTGTCGTAAGGCGGGGAGAAGCGCCCTTGCAATACAATATGAAAAGGATTCAACCATGATCATCTTATGTACAAATTGCGCCAGTAAATTCAACGTCAACGAGACGCTTATCAGTGAATCCGGATCCAAAGTAAGATGCTCCCGCTGTCAACGGGTTTTCACTGTTCACCGGGCAATCGCTCCTAAAAACAAAGAAATCAGCCAATTTATAACGGGCGCACCATCACCTGCGCTAAAACAGCCATGCCGCATCATTTCTGTCAGTAATCAAAAAGGAGGGGTTTCCAAAACCACTACGTGTCTCAACCTGAGCGCCTCTCTCGCTATGATGAACCAGCGGATTTTGATGATTGACTTTGATGTTCAAGCCAGTTTAACAAGCACTTTAGGGTATCAAAACGCTCACTCATTTTATGATGCGATCCATTCCGGTTCAAAATTTTCATCCTATATATTAAACACCAAATACGCCCGATTGGCTTTGCTTCCGTCTGATGAAAATATGATCTTATTAAACCGGCGTTATTTTGGTGTTAACTTTTTTGAATATATGCTGAAAGACCGTCTTAGCCGGTTGACTGATCAATATGATTATATCTTTATCGACACACCTCCGTCCATGGGTTATTTTGTGCTGAATTCGCTAACCGCCGCGAGTTTTGTTATTATACCCTGTCAAAGCGAATATCTTTCGACTCAAGGAGTTGGCCAGACGATCAAGCTCATCAAGCGGGTGAAGCGAAACACCAATCCTCGAATCCGATCACGCGTATTGGTAACAATGTATGACCACAATTGCACTGTTGCCAAGCTGGTGGTAAGCAAGTTAAAGGGGAGTTACGGAGGAATGACATTTGAAACGGTGATTGATTATGATGCTAAAATCAAGGAATCTCAGATTATGAAAGAGCCTGTCAGTTATTATGACAAACATAGCCCGGCGGCTTTACAATATTTTGAACTGGCCAAAGAAATTATCGCAATGGAAATCTGATTCGGCATAAGCACCAAATAACTTCCCCAATTATAATTTAGCTTTGAATTGTATCTTAGCAACGGGGACGAAATAACGTCCCCACTCCGGAGTGCAAACTTAGTTTGCGATTCTGTGACGCAAACTGAAGTTTGCACTCCTTTTCTGAAAATGGGTAAGTTATTTTGTCCTCATTCCTAAGATACTTTGAATTCATAATTTTCAATCTGAGTGATTCGGATTATAAAATGGGGAAGTTACTTCATCCCCGTTCCTTTTGGGATAGGAAGCAGATACTTTTATCTAAATCGTCCCCTATGCTGAGGGAAAAGTTGATACACTGCAACCGAGTCAAGAAAAGCCGCTCTTCCGAGCCAGACAGATACTTTCAGTTCTTCGTAAATTGGCGGTTTAGGCGCTTTCCACCAGTTTGTGTGATGAATTGTCATAATCACGCTATCCCAGTACCAATCATAATCGTGTCTCGTTTTACTACGCTTAATATCAAACATATATCGCAAGTTATCTTCATTTTTACCATTAATGCAAACAAATTGATCCGGGCGTTTCATTGCCAACAAGCGGCTAACTGTCGCCAATCCCGCGCCTCCCTGGGGAAAAGCCTTAACATAAGCTTTCAGGAACTTTTGATAGTACATTTTGTGTATGTATCCCGTTAACGGAATTTCATCAAGCGCTAAAGATATATTGATATCGTTGTTGTTTATTTTATTTACAAAACGTCCATTGCCCCGCATTGAACCAAACAAATCCCAACTCGTAATGTTATCTTTGGAGGTGCCGGCGATAATCTGTCTTTCCTCGAGCGGCGAGCCTTTAAAATCAGGACGATTCCTGAATATTTTCTGAATCGATTCCAAAATGTATAGTCTGGTATGCAGTGCGTTGACTCTTTTTGACCGCATCAGTGAATTTTTTCCTTGAACCGTTTCGTTGCACACTTCGGCAAAGAAATTGGCCCATTCCATCTTTACTCCTTTCTGCCACCAGCATAAGGCGGGACACATTGCAATCAGTTACTGCCAAATAAATCATTCTAAAAAAAGGCATCCTTCAAAATAGCCTAAAAGTAGTTTACACTTTTTCTATATCGTCCCTACGGGACTTGTTGTATTAGCAAGCATCTTTCTATAGATATTATGTCCCTAACGGGACAAAGTGTAAACTGACTAATAAAGGATGCCTAAAAAAATATGATTCAATCACTCCGATATTCCGTTGGGTTAACCCAAAGAAACGCACTGAAGTCTTTTTTAAGGCTACCAACATAAGGCGGGACAGTTTAAAAATCGGGTTTCTCAGCCATTGTAATTCCCGTAGCTTTTCACTGCTTTAGAAACCCGATTTTTGTCCCACATTAAGTTGGTAGCCTTTTTTAACATAGCTTGCAGATAAGTAAAAGCTTTTGTTTCATCACGGATTTGTGGTAAAATCTGTCTGAAACAACGGGGTTAACAACTCGCCCAGAGGTATTGTCTTGCTTCGACGCTCCAAGGCCTAAACGTATCAGGTGATGCTTCAATATCAATTTTTCTTTCATAAAAGCGATATGTTTTTGACACCCAATCTATTTGCTCTTGAGTATCCGGCACATTCAATCTTCTTGCTTCAGAAATTCGTGCAAATGCTTTGGGAGGGGATTCATGGGCATGCACCAAAAGGCAAGCTGCCATAAGTCCCGAACGACCGATGCCGGCGCGGCAATGAATCACTATGTTCTGGCCGGCTAACAGTTTAAGATGTAAATTGCGAACGAACTGTATGGTGTGTGCGGGTGACTCCGGCACACTACGGTCTTTTATCGGAAAAGAAATATATTCAATGCCATTGGCCTCGCATATTTGTTTTTCCTCTCGCAACCCCAGTTCTAAAATTTCACCAAAATCCAGCAACGAAACGACAATATTGATATCTAACGTCGATAATCCGAAAATTTCGTCTTCAAGCCAATCACCCTTGCGAGGTTTGGCCATAATTGCCAAAAAGCATTCATCAAAACTCTTAATTTTATAGATTTCCGGGACCATCTTGCTCCTCCTTTGTTCAGTTTATTAGTTTCGGATTTCGGGTGTCAGCGCGTTACTACTGAACATTAAACATTGAAACCGGAACACTGATTATAACTTTTTACAGTAGAATATCTGACATGCTAAAAACGTAACTCTTCCAATTTTACATAGGATCGGTGGCGTGCAATGGCATCAAAAAGATCAAGGGTCGGAATGTCTCTGCCATCGGCATCATCGATGAGTGCAAGCATTTTTTTATTGGTGGCGATCATCTTTTTAGACATTTTCAATCTAATATTAAAAAGAACAAAATCATCTTGATCGACAATCACCAAATCATAAGCGGTTTGCATACAAAAAAGCTCCCATCTTAATCGCCTCCAATCGCCTCGCGGTTTGATCGGACAATCGGCTTCCTGCACTCTTATTGGTTTGCCCGCATTTTTATTAATAGCGATAAAAAGGGCAAAAATTTGGGGATCAGTAATGGGACTGATCATATTCATCGTCTGAATTTTATTTGACCCCAGGGATTCCAAGTGATGAAAATCATCGTTTACATCTCTGATAAATTGAACTGCACGGGGCGAAATGCACATTCTTATTGGAAGTAGCATTGATGTTTGTAAAATTTTGGAAATGCACCCAGGCACTTTGCGGATATCACTATTCCAAGGGGGCAACGTAAACAAAGAACACCAGTTATCCCAACTATTCAGTGCCATGGAGGCGAGTTTGAAATCGGAATGGGCTAGCTGACATCTTTCCATTTCTTTACGCGCGCCCTGTATTTGGCCGGCACAGTGCAGGGCCGAAGCATAAGCATAATGCAACAGCGGATTGTCAGGCTGCAAGTTGTACGCTGTTTTTAATTTTAAACTGGCATCTATTAAATGGCCGCCAGCGTCTCGAATGGTCACTTCTGAATTTTCGAAATCAAAGTTAATTTGGGAATCGATAATGGCTAAGGCTTCTGTAATACAGGTTGAAACTTTTTTAGAAAAATTTGTATCATCAGAGGTTCTACTACGGACTCTTTTGTTGCCGAAAAATTTTCTGAAAAATGTCATGGTAATTGTATTAGCAGTTAGGTATAGTGATCAATAAGGCGTATTTTTTTATAGTATCTTGTCTGAGAGCCTGTTTGAAAAGTCTTAAATCGGCTGCAAAAGCGTGAGAGCGG
>JAOZRC010000986.1 GCA_029940345.1 Desulfobacterales bacterium | reverse complement strand
ACCCACAAATTAAAGCAATTATTCTTTACTCTCAGATTAATGCATCGTTATTATAATATGATGCCAAAATCGGAATTTGGCAATAGCACAAATTGTTTTTGTAGACGGCTTCAGCCGAAAGTAAATTCCATATTGATCCAATTTTGGTTTTTACAGAATAACTCAGTGCTGGCTTCATATAGCGGGTTCTACCTGGAAAAGCCAAAATTAGAATACTATACTGACTTTAAATGCGTTATGGCTTAATTACAATATTTTCATCCGGCGCAACTAACTTTTAACAAGGGCCGCGATGGATGAATTTACTATCTTCTAATATTATCAAATGCACGTATGTATTTAAAATTGCCTTGCCGGTCAGAGAAAACGCAAAAAGAGGCGGAACGTTCAACATTCGTTACGATTATTATGCCTGTACGCAACGAAGCTGACTATATCGGAAGGAGCATGGGATCAGTTTTGACTCAAAACTATCCTTCCGTTCAGATGGAAATTCTGGTTGTGGATGGGATATCTGATGATGAAACGCAGTCTATCATTAATCAAATTATTGATAATAACAAACAGCTTTCAATAAAATTTCTTGAAAATCCCGCCCAAACTGTTCCACACGCCCTCAATATCGGCTTACGGCATGCACGAGGACAAATTATCATCCGCATTGACGGACATTGTGAAATAACATCAGATTATGTGAGCAAATGCGTCAAAGCAATGCAAAGCACGGGAGCGGATTGTGCAGGTGGAACGATCATTACCATAGGGGAGACTGTTACCGCCCAGGCCATCGCTTTGGCCCAAAGTTCTTTTTTCGGAGTCGGCGGCGTTTCCTTTCGCACTGACCAGGCTAAACCGGGCTATGTCGATACGCTTGCCTTTGGCGCCTACCGCAGGGATGTCTTTGAACGCATCGGCCATTTTGACGAAGAGTTAGTGCGCAATCAGGATGATGAGTTCAATTTTCGCCTGACCCAGGCAGGTGGCAAAATATGGCTGGACCCTTCCATCCGATCAGTGTATTACAACCGGGCCAGTTTGAGGAAATTAGGATCGCAATATTTTCAATACGGTTTTTACAAAGTGCGCGTTATCCAAAAACGGCATGGCATTCCCTCATGGCGTCATCTTGTTCCGGGTGCTTTTGTGTTGGCATTTGCGGCCGCAATTTTAATTTCCCTGATCACAACTGATTTATTTTGGTTCTCAGCCATAGCCGGCCCCTATTGCCTCACAAATCTTATCGCCAGCCTTTGGGCCGGTCGTAACAAAATACGTTTGATGCCGTTATTGCCGTTGGCGTTTGCGACGTTGCATTTCAGTTATGGATTTGGATTCCTATGGGGGCTTTGGCATTTTCGCAAGAAGTACCGAAAAGCCGAAACATTGAAAGATATTGAAAAATAAGGACAGATGATAATCGAATCAGAAACGGACCGGCTTAAAAAAGTGTATGATAATTATCGCACCAGCACCGCTGTGCAGGCAAGATGGAATTCCGCCAACCCCGGAAATCGCGCCATTAATCAAGAGCGTTGCCATGCGATGCGACAGATATTCAGGACTGACGCCTGTCCTTCGCTGTCCGCCAGTCGGATGTTGGATATCGGATGCGGCAATGGGGATGTTTTGGCAAGCCTTATTGAAATAGGTGCGCAAGCTGAAAATCTTTACGGCGTTGATCTGTTAATA
>JAOZRC010000342.1 GCA_029940345.1 Desulfobacterales bacterium | reverse complement strand
GCTGAACAGATCGAAAAAGTGTTAACTACTTTAGCTGTCTTATGAAGGATGCCAATTTATCTAATTGATTTTTATTCGTCTTATTGTGAAACTTATTGAGTCCGCATTCCGAAATCTGCATTCCGAACAGAGTTAAGCGGGTTGCTTTACCTGATTTTGATATTTAGCATATTTTCGACGAAAACGTTCTATTCGTCCGGCTGTGTCAACCAATTTTTGTTTTCCTGTAAAAAAGGGATGGCATTTTGAGCATATTTCAACACGAATGTCTTTTTTCGTTGAACCCGTCTCCAACACATTACCGCATGCGCATTTGATTGTCGTTTGAAAGTAATCGGGATGAATCTTTGGTTTCATATCGTCTAAACCCCCTTTGATGGCGTAATAAAATATCCCAAACCTTGAAATATAATCTCAAAAGCGGTAATTTCAAGGTTTGCGAGAATAAAAAAAGTGTAAACAACTATTGGCAGCCATCTGAGGACGCTTAAATTGTTTACACCTTGTGAAGTGTGATACATGGTGTGGCTACTATAGACAGTCACATAATAAATTTCACTGCGTTATCGGTCGTCGGCGTATTACAACAGCCTCCTCCCTCCTGCCTTGTGAAATTTAATATGTGACTGTCTATATCACGAAAGCTATCTCTATTTTTAAGAATTCATCGAATCTAAAAATTCCTGATTATGTTCTGTGCCGGTCATTTTTTCCAGTAAAAATTCCATACTGTCAATCGGGTTTAGCGGAGCCAGGAGTTTGCGTAAAATCCAGACACGATTGAGGATGCTATCCGGTAAAAGCAACTCTTCTTTACGAGTTCCGGATTTTTTAATATCAATTGATGGGAAAACACGTCTGTCAGCCAGGCGTCGATCCAACTGGATTTCCATATTGCCTGTTCCTTTAAACTCTTCAAAAATCACCTCATCCATGCGACTGCCGGTGTCAACCAAGGCCGTGGCGATAATGGTGAGGCTGCCATGTTCTTCAATATTACGAGCAGCGCCAAAAAAACGTTTGGGGCGTTGCAGTGCATTAGAATCCACGCCTCCGGACAAAATTTTGCCGCTTGGCGGCATGATTGAATTGTAAGCTCGCGCCAGACGTGTGATACTGTCCAATAAGATAACAACGTCCTTTTTATGTTCAACTAAGCGTTTCGCCTTTTCAATAACCATTTCGGCCACTTGAACATGTCTTTCCGCCGGTTCATCGAATGTCGAACTGATGACTTCACCATCCACCGAACGGGCCATATCGGTGACCTCTTCAGGCCGTTCATCAATTAAAAGAACAAACAAAACAACTTCCCTGTGATTTTTAGAAATACTATTGGCAATCGCTTGCAACAACATCGTTTTACCTGACCGTGGCGGCGAAACAATCAGACCCCGCTGGCCAAATCCGATGGGTGTTAACAAGTCCATCACTCGTAAGGAAAAATTTTCGGGATCGGATTCCAACATAATTTTACGATCAGGATAAAGCGGTGTTAAATTGTCAAAGAGTAGTTTATCCCTGGCTATTTCAGGGTCTTCATAGTTTACCGCTTCGACTTTTAACAACGCAAAATAGCGTTCGGTTTCTTTGGGCTGCCTGATTTGTCCTGAAATCGTATCCCCGGTTCTTAAATTGAAGCGCCGGATCTGTGAGGGCGACACATAAATATCCGCGGGGCCTGGCAAGTAGTTATAATCAGGCGCTCGTAAAAATCCGAATCCGTCAGACAATATTTCCAGCGTGCCTTCTCCGAAGATCAAACCGTTTTTTTCAATCTGCGTCTGAAGTAAGGTGAAAATAAGGTCCTGCTTGTGCATACCGGCGGCACCTTGAATTTCCAGGTTTTTGGCCATCTTGGTTAATTCGCTGATTTCTTTTTCTTTAAGTTCAGCTATATTCATTAATCTGTTACCTCATTAATCTTGTTCAATATTTTTTTGGAAATTTAGCGGGGGAGTTACGTCATAGCACCGTTGCAGTTTTAGCCCGATGATAAAAACAGGTTGGCAATCTATACAGCCAAGGTTCGAATTTATTACCCCGGCATGTATATATTTGCTTGTAATCTCGGTGTTTACCATTAAATCAATTAAACCTTATTTTTAATGCAATCGTTATTGTCCGCCCCGTAAGACGATAGTAAAACGTGCGTTGTTTTCGGGCATTAATGAAAAAGCCACTTAATTCTGACTTTCATAATTATTAGGACTTCTGATAAAGCCAACGGGAGCAATCTTAAGGAAGGCAGATTAGAATCCAGGAGAAGAAAAAATAGCGCTTGCCCTTTGCAGAACAACCATAATTTTAAATATAATTCCTAAAATTCTATATACAATACCCGACGCCTGAGATCGACCTTACAAAAATTTAAATGAATAATTAACAGGTCAATTGCAAAACCGAAAATTTTCAAAGCTTGTCGTGGATTTATTGAATATTATTTCGTGCTCAGACCGAATTCATATCGTTATTGCATTGAGGAATAGGTTGCTTTACGATATTATCCGACTTATAGATTTTAGCGTAATTACCAATTTCATAGCGCTGTATTTGAATACAAATTCACTTCACAGGTGGGAACGCTGTCTAATTTATGATTCATAAATAAACTAGCTTTTTTCACATGTCAAGCCTTTTCGATGCGCTTTATCGTTTTAGTTGTCGCGTTTTGTATCAAACTAAAAGGCCGAGTCGCTTAAAACTCTTTTGCAAGATCAAAATAATCGCGTAATATTTTAAATAAATAGTAGGCGTCGTAGCGACCTGCCAACTCACGAATCGAATGCATTGCCAATGTGGGCACACCGATATCCAGCGTCTTAACGCCAATGGCAGCGGCTGTGAGCGGACCGATTGTGCTTCCACAAGCCATGTCACTTCGAACCACAAAGGTCTGAACAGGTAAACCAGCCTTTTGACAAAGGTATCGGAAGCAGGCCGCCGTTTTACTGTCAGTCGCATAACGCTGGTTTGAATTGATCTTTATTACCGGCCCCCGATTTAAAAGAGGGCCATGATTATCATCATATTTATAGATGTAATTGGGATGAACACCGTGGGCATTATCTACTGAAATCATCATTGAATGGTCTATCATACGATGAAACGCTTCACCGGGTTCTGACAACCGTTCCAAAACTGATTTTAAAAAAGGCCCGCTGGCGCCGACGGATGAAACACTGCCAACCTCTTCATGATTATTGCACACCAATAAGCACGACCGTTGCAGTTCACTGTTTATTAAGCTTTTTATTCCCGTATAACAACTGATCAGGTTATCTAACCGTGCGCCTGCGATAAAATTTTCTTTATATCCCACCAAGGCAGGTGACTGTGTATCATACAAAAGCAGATCCCATTGAAGAATTGACGCCACATTACAGTCCGGATGTTCTTGCCGTAATTGAATTGTAAGCATTTTTTTGAAATCTGGCGTATCACAATCGAAAATTTGAAATAAAATGGCTGGGAGTTCATTTTGAGCGTTAACCGAACTGCTTTTACCAGTGTCACGGTTTAGATGAACAGCAAGGCGGGGAATAACAGCCAACGGCTTTTTGAAGTCGATAAGCGCACTTCGTATTTTTCTATCACCTGATAAATAGGTTATACGCCCAGCTATGGACAGATCACGATCAAACCAGGCGTCTAATATAGCGCTACCGTAGACTTCAAGTCCGAGTTGAAAAAAGGTCTTTCTTATAATAATCGGATCCGGTTTTATTTTCAAACAGGGACTGTCCGTATGAGTGCCTGCCATGCGCATTCCTTGCGAAGCGCATTTGCGAAAAGCGATCAAAGAAGAATCATTGCGAATCACATAATAGCCCCTATCTGACCGTAAATTCCAAGCGTCACCTTCGAGCAAACGTTTAAAACCGGATGTCTTCAGCATCTCAGCCATTGCCTGAACCGCATGAAATGGCGTCGTTGCCCGCTGAATAAAATCAAGCATTCCTTGTGTGAATTGGGCTTCTTCCATATTAACATTCACAATAACGCATTAATCCGAATTTTCAAGTTATACTGAGTATATTCCATGAGTAAGCCTTGACTTTACATTATATTTCTGATGATTACTATTTATGAATAGACTGTTTTTCCAAACTTACTAAAATAAGGATGATCCATGAATAATCACGTTGTTTTGAAGGATGCCTATAAACAATTCACCAGCGATCAGGATAAAATCATTTCTCCGCAAGAAACGCTAAAGCGGTTTAAAGCCCGATTGAACCAGGTTGAACTGGATATTTTAGAAAACACCGAGCGAATCGACAATGGCCGCTTGGATATTCCGGTTTATTTCAGCCGTTGCGGACGGGATGCCCGTGCATTGACCGGCACTTCCAAACAGATGGGTAAGGGCGGTTCACCGGATCAGGCGGAAGCAAGTGCTGTTATGGAACTGGCGGAACGTTTTAGCCTGTTCAGCTTCATTAATACATCCTCAAATTTTATCAATGCAAAAATGACAGATTTGGAAGAAGAATCAATCTCTTTTGAAATGATTGCCAAATCCGTGCATGATGAATCTTCAGACGCAGAGCCCATGCAGGCAATATTTGCCAATCTGCCGCTTCAATGGACGCCGGTTTACAATCTGACGCGTCAGCAGAGGCTCCTGGCCCCCTTTAATTGGTTTTTTACCATTAATGAATTTAACGGCTCTTCGGCGGGCAATTGTGTCGAAGAAGCGTTATTGCAGGGTATTTGTGAAATTGTCGAACGGGATGTATCCGCCCGTGTCAGCCAAAAAGGACTGGCTGTACCGGCAATCAGCACCGCGGCAGTCAGTGATCCCATGGTGTCGGAATTGCTTGCCAAATACCAAAAAGCGGGAATCACGCTATTTCTCTCCGATTTTACACTGGACACGGGCATTCCCACAGTGAGTGTCATGGCTTACGATCCATCCACGTTTCCTCACACCAGTGAAATCGTTTGGACAGCCGGCACGACGCCGGACCCGCAAAAGGCGCTCAGCCGCGCGTTGACCGAAACCGCCCAATTGGGTGGCGATTTTAACACCGGTTCCAACTATGTGGCCAGCGGCTTACCTAAATTACAATCTCTGGACCAGGCTGCTTTTATTACGCAACCTGACCGGGAAATCGCGATTAACGATCTGCCGAATCTGGCTGATGATAACATCAAAACAGAAATTGAAAACGTTCTGGCAGCGCTAAAACATAAACAGATGGACGTGTTTGTAGTCGATACAATGCACCCACAACTCGAAATCCCGGCCTTTTACACGTTTATCCCCGGCACCTTTTTCCGTGAACGCGCGCAAAGGGGTGGGATAGGCATGTTTGTATCTAAAATCATGACCCTGACACTGGGGCCTCAGGCGGCGATACCGGAATTGAAAGCGATTCAAGCAAGATTGCCGCATAAATACTATCTTGATTTCTATCTGGGAACCTGTTTTTTGGAATTGAATGATCCGTCTGCCGCGCTTACGCATTTCACCCGCGCGTTAGACCAGAACCCCGCAAATGCGGATATTGCCAGCATCTATTCTTATATAGGTGTTTGCCTTAAAGAAACCGGTAATTATCACAAAGCCATTGAGATGCTGCGCGAAGGCATCAAATCAGACAACGAACGCACTGATATATATAACCTTTTAGGTTATTGCCACTTCAAGCTCAATGAACATGAAAAGGCGATTGATTATTTCCATAAAGTGTTACGCCTGAACCCCGGTTCCGGCATTGATTATGCCAATATTGCTGTTAATTACAACGCCCTCGGTGAGACCCCAAAATCCGTTGAATACTATACCAAAGCCTTGTTAATTGATCCGGACATTGATTTTGCCAGGGAAAATCTTGCCAAATTGCAAGCGTGAACTAAAAAATTAAAATAATAATAGAGGAGAACTGTTCAAATGGAAAAAGAAACCTTCAATATTCCCAACATATCCTGTGGGCATTGTGTGATGGCCGTTAAAAATGAATTGAATGAACTGGCTGGCGTCGTTAATGTTGAAGGTGATCCGCGAACTAAAAATGTTACCGTTGAATATGAGGAGCCTGCATCCGTAGAACAAATTAAAGCCAAATTGCAGGAGATCAACTATCCGGTTCAATAGCTTAATAAACCACGAATGAACACGAATAGACACGAATAAAAAATAAATCATTCGTGTCTAT
>JAOZRC010000341.1 GCA_029940345.1 Desulfobacterales bacterium | reverse complement strand
AGGTTGGGTTGAGGAACGAAACCTGACGAATTCAGGCTGATGTCAGGTTTCGTTCCTCAATCCAACCTACGTCTGTCCCGCCTTATGTGGGTAGCCGACGAAATGGAAAAGTGTAAGCTAATTTTGGCATTATATGAAGAATTCCAAAAAATCAACCACTTTGAATGGTGTGATGTTTAATTAGGTTTGTCAATGCTGTATTTAGGAGGAACCCGTAAACACACATGAATGTGATCGGGAATCAGATATCATTCCAAAATTTCGATTCCTTTCTGACGACTCAGTTCATGCAGGATTTCTACAACACGCCGCCCAAACTTTCCGTACAACTTTTTTAACGAGATTTCAGTATAATCACGATATGATATTTACAATCGCAGCTTACATGTGATAAATTTGACCAATTTATGCAATGGTTCATCCTCCTATTTTTCCTTCGGGGCTTCAGCTTAACCGGGGATGAGGCGGCCATTGAGAAGATGGCCAGAGACCAGGCCGAAGCAGGGGTCGAGGCACTGGCAGGGAAAGATTCGTTTTGCACCAACTACATTACAGTTTTTCGGGTCGGAGTGTTCGATAGTTAGCCATTGATAAAAGTCGTAAAAATGAAAGCTTACCTGATGGATATTCTCTGTGTAGGACATGCCTGTTACGATTTAACCTTTGCGGTTGATCATCCTATCGGTTCGGATGAGAAGGCAACCGCTTCCGATTTCATCACATGCGGTGGCGGTCCGGCGGCCAATGCGGCGGTCACGGCATCTATGTTGGGATCAAAGACCGCTTTGGCCGCTTACCTGGGTAACGACATTTTTGGTGAATTGCACTTTAATGAACTGGTCAAAGCCGGTGTTATCACTCGGTGGGTGATCCGAGGCACCGACCCGACGCCGCTTTCGACGGTATGGGCGCAACCCGGTGGTCAGCGTGCATTGGTCAATTACAAAGGCACGACGCCTGACCCTCAACCGGATGCCTTTGATTTTTCAAAATGTCATCCTTCCGTAATATTATTCGACGGCCATTTAGCGGAGGTATCCTTTGAACTGGCGCAATGGGCTCGTGAAAAACATATCCTGACGATTCTGGATGCCGGTTCTGTGCATAAGGGAACCACAGGCCTGATCGACAAGGTGGATTATTTGGTTGCTTCAGAAAAATTCGCTCATGATTACACATTAATTGCGGATGCAGACCGGGCGGTGAGAACGCTCAGTCGTCATACCCCCAATGTCGTCGTAACGCTTGGCGCACAAGGATTGATCTGGCAGAATGGGCAGGGCAGGGGGCGTATGCCGGCCTTTCAAATAGAGGCGGTTGACACCACCGGTGCCGGCGATGCCTTTCACGGCGCCTTTGCTCGTGGGATTTCATTGAAGATGCCGTGGAACTGGCTTTTGCATTACGCCAGCGCTGTGGCCGCCCTCTGCTGCACCAAAATGGGCGCGCGCAAGGGAATTCCTGACGCCACCGCAACAGAGCAATTTTTAGCCGTTTTACCCAAATAGGCTGATCTGTTTTGGTTTTTCCAGAATAGCGGAAAACGAGCTTGAACCTGCGGTGCCACATCGCCACAATTTATCAGTTTTAATGATTTCAGAATGTTATGGAATACCTTCAAACTTCACACCCCAAACGTTGCACGCTTAACGATTTTCCCACTTCGGAACTTTTTTGTCCAAAAAGGCTTTGATTCCGATCTGAGCATCTTTTGCCAGACTGTTAAAAGCCATCGTATTTTTAGCATACTGCATCGCATTTTCATCCGTCATATCAATTTGAGCATAAAACGCTTGTTTGCCGATGCCTAAAACAAAACGGCTGGCTTCGGCAATCTTAATCGCCATGCTTTCGGTTTCCAGCGCCAGTTTATCAAGGGGTGTTACGCGGTTAATCAAACCCAGCGTTTTGGCTTCTTCGGCCGGTACATAACGACCGGTTAACAGCATTTCCATCGCCGCTTTACGGCCGATAGCACGGCTGAGCGCCACCATTGGCGTTGTACAAAAAAGACCGATTTTCACACCCGGAGTTGCAAACTGGGCATTTTCGGCAGCTACTGCCAAATCACACCAGGCAACCAACTGGCATCCTGCGGCGGTGGCAATCCCTTGCACCTGGGCAATGACCGGCTGCGGGGTTTCATGAATCTGATGCATTAGCCGGGAGCATTGATCGTAGATAGATTTATACTCCCTGGCATCTTCATCTACCATTTCACCCAGAAAATGTCCTGCGCAAAAGTGTTTGCCGGCCGCTCGGATTATAATTATTTTTACGGTTTCATCCGTGGCAACGCCGGTTAATGCATCAATCATTTCTGCAATCATTATTTTAGATAACGCATTAATCTTCTTGGGGTTATTTAACGTTAAAAATGCGATAGGCGCCTTGACTGTGAAAAGAATTTCACGATATGTCATTTTCACTTTCTCCTTATTACCGGGTCAATATGAATAAACATTGTCATAACATCTTTTTGAAGTGACTATACAATATGGTAATGTTATTTTGCAATCCTAAAGCGCATTGACCTTGACAAAAGAACTTAACTTCCGCTAATAACTTGGATACGGACAGTGGACGCCTGAAACCCTTTGCAGAGATGAGCGTTGTCTTTAGGGCCCACAAGAATGTTAATCATTTAAATGTGTAAAATTATAAAGTGGAATTCAACAGACTGAGAAGTTTTTATATAACAGCCAAATATACCGATTTGAATGAAGCTGCCGCGAATCTCGGCATTCCGCCTAAAGCGGTTGCTCAGAACATTAAACAGCTTCAAGAGGATTATGGCGTTAATTTTTTTGATTTTGTTCAGGGCAATTTGGTCTTAACAGATGCCGGCCACATGTTGTATGTTATTGCGCAGGAGATATTCAACCTGGAAAAGCAGGCAGAGAATCGGATTCGTGGCTTTAAGCAAGCGTCTCAGCCACAAAAATCGGTTTCTCCCTCAATTCAAAATGAACAAAAAGTTGAAAGTCTGATCCGTATTCATGCCACTGAAACGTTTGGTGCTTATTATCTACCTACCATTATTAATGCGTTTAAACAGCTTAATCCCCAAATTCGGATCAAAATGAAAATTTTACCTTTAAAAGCGTTGGTGAACAATACAGTTCAACAAAATAACGATCTCGGTTTTATTCCCGAATATGTTGAAAATGAAAATTTGCAGATCCGTGAATTGATTGAAGATAAACTCGTCGTTATTGTTTCTCCCACCCATCCTTTAAAAGCCTTGCCGCAAATCAAGCCTTTGAATTTAGAGGGGCAATTCTTAGTGATGCATGAAAACGACCCGATTCAGCATCGTGCTATTGAAAAATTTGTTCAGGATAAAAGCATTCTGCTTTTTAAGCATCTTGAATTCTCCAATTATGAAGCGATTAAACAGGCGGTGAAGGATAACGCCGGTATTGCGGTAATATGCAACAAAATTGTCAGTAATGAAATCCGTAACAGGAAATTGGTGGCAATCCCCCTTGCTAACCAGAATATTACACATAAATTTTATATGATTCGTCCCAAAGACAGAATAATAACACCATCGCTGGGATCATTTATCGAAATTGCATTTAAATGGGCAGAGTCTTATATACAAAGCATTTCTTATTAGGGCAGGGAGGTAATTCCGATTTCAAGCGCTTATATGAATCGTAAATTAATCCATTGGGATAAACAGGACCAAACCGGTTCTGATGATATCATCCTGTCCGAAGAACCGCTGTCTATCCGCGTTCAGGGCAAACCGTATTCGATGGTCATGCGTACGCCAGGAGATGAAATCGCTCATGCCGCCGGTTTTTGCCTGGCCGAAGGAATTGTTGATACGCCAGATGATTTCAATGAACTTGCGCTATGCGACGGATCTGACAGCAATGTCATAACGGTTACGTTGAGTTCTGACAGACGTCATCAGATTATCAATGTGCTGGAAAGACGCGCCTTTATCAGCCAAACGAGTTGCGGCGTATGCGGTAAGGAAATTGTGGATGACCTCAATGAAATGATCCGGCCGTTATCATCTGAAAACACCCTTGATATTCTCAATGCCTATCAATGCCTGGAACACCTTTCCCAACATCAACCCCTGCGTCATAAAACCCGGTCTTCCCACGCTGCCCTGCTGTTTAATGCTGATTTTGAAATGTTGGCCGCGGGTGAGGACGTCGGACGCCATAACGCCCTAGATAAAGCCATTGGTAAGCTCTTTTTGAAAAAGCGCTTAACGGAGGCTATCCTTTTGGTGTTATCTTCCCGCGTCAGCTACGAACTAGTGCAAAAAGCCGCCAGGGCTCGTATCCAGATTATTTTTTCCATATCGCGCCCGACTTCGCTGGCGATTGAACTGGCGGAAGGTTTGAATATCACCTTGGCATGCATGGCCAAGGGCAACGGGCTGGATATTTTTTGTGGCAGCCGCCGCTTAGTGACACCGCTGAATCCGGACTGCGATGAATCCAGAGAATTGGTCACTTAGCCTGTTTGGGTTTATTTATCTGCTCCACTGCTTTTTTGCGTTTTCGAGCCTTTTCGAGAAGAACCGCCACATCTTCATAATTTCGGTCGACTTGATTGATAATGGTATAGTATTCAATCTGCTCCTGAAATATCCTGATAGCCGGTGCGTTCGGTTTAAGCAATTCCTTTTCAAGTGCTTTGGCTTTCTGATATAAAACACCCTTTATCCTGTTGATGCTTAACTGGCATTCCTCGCATTTTTGATTGTATTCCAAAGCGGTGATGAATTCTTTGAGCGCTTCCCGATACGCTTTGCCTTTCCATAAACGATCAGCCTTTCTGAAATGCGTTAAATAGAGATATTCAAGTGCGTCACTATGATGGGGTTCTAGGGCAAGCACCTTTTCAAATTCGACGATGGCGGGGTCGATGCGGTCAGCATTCAATAATTGTTTGCCATTGTCAAAGTGCGCTTCAATTGCCTTTGTTTTTATCTGAGCGTCGCATTTTTCGACCAAATCTGTAATCTGTTCACATTCGGACGGTAAATCAGATACTTTAAGGCGTTGGCAGATTTCGAGTGCTTTGTGAAACGTATCCCGCGCTTCATGGAAATGCGCCTTTTCCATTGAAATCTGAGCGAGTCTGAAATGGCATTGACAAAGCAAGCGCAAAGAATTTTCTTTTTCAGGGCTTGTATCCGGTACATTGTTAAACGCTACGGCCGCATCAGCATAGCGCCCGTTTCTGAACAGTTCGATCGCCTGGTTGAAATAATTTACCGGTTCAGGTCTCGGCGTAACGGTCGGTTGGGGTGCGGGTGTTGGGGCTGGCGTTGGCGTTGGTTTAGGAGCAATCGTGATCGTCGGAGTCGGCATTGGCGTACGCGACCCTTTGGGCCTGTATATGTCCTCTTTTAATTGAATCGACGGAAATTTGATTTGCTGACCTCTATGCAGTGATTCAGAGTCTATTTTGTTGTAATGCGTTACAATATGCACCAGTTTATAATTTCCCGTTCGTCCATAATATTTTTGGCAAAGTTTGGAGATGATGTCTCCACGTCTGATTTTATGAATGACGGGTGTTTCATCCAGGATTCGATACGGACCGACATCCCGAATTTGAAGAAGTTGCGGAGAGGGAAGAGGTTGCCGATTACACCCAGGGTAAAACGGCCAAATATGATGCACTTGGGCTAACACCTTTTTCGCTTCTGAAGGTTTTCCTTCTTGTATTAACTTTTTATATTCTTGGCAGTGTTTTTTTGCCAAATTCATTTTGCCTTCCACTCTGAGTACCCTTTGATGGGCTTTCACCTGTTGATCACTTCGTCTCGGAGCAACTATCAAAGCCTGTTTATAATAATCAAGAGCCAGGGCTAAGTCTTTTTTATTTTCAGCGCTTTCTCCTTTGCCCATGTGCTGGTAAAACAGCGGTGGCGTCGGTGGCGGGGTGGGTTTATAAGGAGGACAGCCACTTGAACCGCTAATAAAAAGTAAAAGAAAAAGAAAACTCATCAGTCGGATCATTTTTTTCATGGCTTGTTTCCTTAAAATGAATTGCAATTTTTCTACCTGTGCGGTTAGCGCTGAAAGCGCGAATTACTAAAGCCCAGGGCATCGCCCTGGGTTGGGAATTATAGCATTATCAGCCCTGAAAGGCATAAGCGTCCAGCTAAGACTATAACAATCAGGTGTTAATGGACACAG
>JAOZRC010000340.1 GCA_029940345.1 Desulfobacterales bacterium | reverse complement strand
AATGAGACTTGGAAACCAAAAATCGCTTGACATTAATAACAGTCGCTACGACTAAATTTATTGTCCCGGCTTATGTTGGTAGCCAACTATTGTATTCCAATGGTATCCTTCATAAATGGCTATAAGGAGGTTGCATTTTTTCTGTTTCGTCCCTACGGGACTTGCCATATTTGATAGGCTTTTTTCTATAGATATTATGTCCCTAACGGGACAACGTGTAAAACTAAGAATAAAGAATGGCGTATGCCGATTTCAGTTTCTTCCGCATTACTCGCAAACTGAAGTTTGCACTCCTTTGTTTTGAAAAGGGGAAACCCTTGAACCTGAAAATGAGATAACAATCATGCATGATGAAAAAATACTTCCCGTGGAAGAGATGCTGGCATACAAAGAGTTTACAGATCGCGTGGAAATCTTGCGGGAGTTGGATAACTGGGTGAAAAATATCCAACGCATGGCCGCGCCGAGTACTGCGATTATCGCGCCGCGGCGGATGGGGAAAACCGTTTTGTTGGACAGACTGGTGAATACTGTTTTCTTTAAACCGGAGTACAAGGCAGCGCCGTTTTATTTCAGGATGAAGCGGGAAAAGACGACCTTGCGGAGATTTTTATTGGAATATGCCACGGTGTTTTTCCGGCAATATATCGCGTATTGCCATCAGGACCCTGTTCTGTTTCAGGACCGGTCTTTTAAATTGAAAAATATTCCGGAATTTGAATCACAAAATAACGCCGTGCAGCTTGCCAAAAAAATGGCTCATGATTTCCTCGAACGCTATTTGGAAAACGATCATGAAGATGCCCAAAATCATTGGGATGACTTTATCTGTATTCCTGAAATGTTAGCTTCTTTTTCCGGAACCAGGGTCGCTGTGATCATTGATGAGTTCCAGGATATGAAGTTTTCGGTTTACGACACATCGTATGAACATTTTTTAGAGATGAGGGCTAAGGGCCTTCTGACGGACCAGGGCGCAACTGATCTGTGCGCCACGTATGACCGCCAGGCCCAGAGCCGCAAAGCCCCCATGCTGGTAGCCGGCTCCGCTGTGACACTTATCTTCAGGACGGTGATGGGGGGACCGCTGGGTGGACGGTTCGATTTCACCTATTTGAAGCCATTGTCGATTCCCGACGGTGCCGCTTTGTTACACCAGTTACTTGAAATTTATGTGCCTGATGCGGTGATCAGCCCGGAAAACGCTATGTATGCCAGCGCGCAGACCGGCGGGCATCCCTATTATCTCTACTGTTTGGCCATGTCAAAGTATGAAAATAAAAATTTCGATGAAACAGATGCAATTGACAAATTAATCCGCTACGAAATCGAACAGGGCAAAATTTTCGGATTCTGGCAGACCCATTTTCAGGATAATCGCAAGCATATCAACGCGGACAGCGACGAGGCTCTCGGTAAAAAGATCATCTATTATTTCACCCGCTACAACAATCTGCCGGTGGAGATCGGGGAGATTGCGGAAAAGCTGGATGTATCCAAAAAAGCGGTGGAAGAGAAGATCGAAAAACTCTATCTGGCCGATCTGGTATGGCGCACCAAGGCCCGCTATTACGCCTTCAACGATATATGCCTGATGCGCTTCATCAAATTCGTGTATGAAAAAGACCTTGAAGGCGTGGATGAGATTGATCTTAGCCAGCAGAACCAGTTCAATAACCTGAAAGGGCGTTTTTTGGAAACCGTGGTGCAGGTGACCATGATGAAATTCTGCCGTGAGACCATAGACGGAAAATTATTCGGCAAAACCGGAGATATCCGCCTGCCGCTTTTCCGGTTTGTTGACACCAAATATGTAAAAGGTTCCAAAACAAGGGCTTTTCAGATTGATGTTTATGGCCGGGAACTGGTAAAAGAAAGAGGCAAGGAGCGGGCCTGGGTTTGCGAATGCAAATATACCAAAACAAAGATGGGGATGAAAAAAGTCAAAAAACTGGAACATGCGGCTGAAGTTTTGAAGCAGGAGGCCGAAGAATCCGGACTGTCCGTTCCTGGAGTTCAGATGTGGCTGGTGTCTTCCGGCGGATTTACAGGAGAGGTTCTGAAATATGTAAAGGATAGAGAAGATATTTATTTCTCCGACCAAGACGGCATCAATGGTATTTTTCGGGCGTTCGGAGGAAATTACAATATCCCTGTGTTTAAAGATTCCTGATCCCGGTCCGAAACCACTGAAAATTTAACGATAGATATGGAGGGCGAACATAGCATCTTGTACAGATCAGGTTATGGCGCACGGATTCACACCGGTTGCGGATATCAGCTATCGGGAATTTACTGACACAGCGGCTGCGTTTATTCAAACAGCCATTCAACGCATACGTTCGGAAGGTAAATGGGGGCCGGCCGTTCAGTTTCCAGATGTCATAACTATCTGAATATAACCGTTCATTTCACACTTTTCCTTGGTATTATAGAACCGGAAGCAACGCCCTGAATGTTGGACTGAAGATACAAAAAGCGTGGTTGCAAAAATTTTATGAGTTGACTTGAAATTAAAGCCGTTATAGATTCACAGAAGATTTTGACGGAGGTATAATGAAAAAAAACGGCGAACTTTCTGAAAATATGGAGGATTATCTAGAAGTTATACTGGATTTGGAAAAAACCCAAAAAGTGGCCCGGCCCAAGGATATTGCCGAAAGGCTGGATATTCAACGTGGGTCTGTGACCGGGGGATTAAAAAATCTTGAAAAAAAAGGGCTGATTAACTACGAACCTTACAGTTTTATTACGTTAACGCCCAAGGGGAACTTGATTGCGCAAGAAATTACCCGGCGCCACCAGATCCTCAAAGATTTTTTTTCAAATGTATTGCAAGTTGATGCAAAAACGGCTGATGCCACCGCTTGCCGCATGGAGCATGCCATTGACGCGATAACGATGGAAAAATTAGTTCGTTTTATTGATTATGTTTATACTTGCCCGCGCACCGGTCCGGAATGGATTGAAAAATTCACCAGGCATTGTCTTGCACAAGGGCATAAGCGGGAAAACTGCACACTGTGCCTGGAAGAATGCAACCATCAATTCCAAAATAAATAATCTGAAGCGTTTTTGGCATCCTTCATTGATCTGTTTACACTTTGTCCCGTTAGGGACATAATATCTGTAGAAAAAAATTACCAACCAATACAACAAGCCCGTAGGGACGAAATAGAAAAAGTGTAAATTGCTTTCAGGCCATTTTAAAAGATGCCAGTTTTTCACTTATTTTCTATTTCCTGGCCTGGAAGCGATCACCGAATCAGCCGAATAAATAATCAGTGATATCCAGATTAAAATAAATGCCCGGAACTGAGCGGTTTGTAAAGGTTCGTTATAGATAAACACAGCCAGAATAAATGTGCTGCTGGGCGCTATATACTGCAACATTCCGATAGTCGCAAAATGGATGCGTCTGGCACCCGCTGTAAATAAAAGAAGCGGCAAAGCGGTAACCAATGCAGCCCCTGTTAACAACAGATCGGTTTTTACGTTTATGGCCAGAAAGGAACCGGTTCCCAGGGTGCTTATGTAGTATAGATAGACGCTTGCCGGGATAAAAAGCAACAATGTTTCCACCGTTAAACCAATCAGGGCGTTAACCGCTGCGGTTTTGCGTATCAGGCCGTAGAACCCGAAAGAAAATGCCAGAAAAAGAGATATCCAGGGTAATTCACCGACTTCGATGGTCATATAAACAACGCCGGCCGCCGCGAGAATCACTGCCGCAGTTTGCGCCGGCCGCAACCGTTCTTTAAGGAAGAGCATTCCTAACACGACATTAATTAGCGGATTTATGAAATAGCCCAAGCTGGTATGCAGTATTTTACCACTATTTATCGCCCAAATAAACACGAACCAGTTACCGGACACCAATAACGTTGTTCCGATCAAAATCAAAAATGTCTTGCGGTTTGCAATCGCAGCAGTGAATTCTTTCCAACGCCCCATGAATATAACGAGCGGAAAAAGAAAAATAAACGACCAGACCATACGATGCAATAAAATTTCAAACGCCGGGACATGAGCCAACGTTTTAAAGTAGATCGGACTTAATCCCCAAATCAGGAAAGCGCCCACGGCACTCAAAACGCCTACGAACGCTTCTTTTTGCTTTTGTGGCTTTTTTTTACTATTACTTTTTAGCATATTTCGTTATAATGTCAGTTAGCTGGCATGTCAATCTTAATGAAAATCTGTTTTATAAACCACCAAAGAACTTCAAAGGAAATATTTAATGGATATTGATTTCTCACCATTTTTCAAAAAATACGAAGCATTGGCCCAATTAGCGGACGAAACATTTGACCGCGTCAAACAAGCGCATCCAGATTGCGTCAAATGCGATAACGGATGTTCGGATTGTTGCAATGCTTTGTTTGATCTGAGTTTAATCGAAGCGTTGTATATCAACCATAAATTCAACCAAAAATTTGATGGGCAGGCAAAAGAGCAGCTTATCAACAGGGCCAATAGTATTGACAGGAAGATATACAAAATTAAACGCCAGGCGCATAAAGATTTCGAATCCGGAAAGAAAGAAATTGAAATTCTGATGGATATGTCGCTTAAACGGGCGCGTTGTCCTTTGCTGAATGTGAATGACCGGTGCGATCTATATGACTATCGGCCGATCACATGCCGCTTATATGGCATTCCCATACAAATTGGCAATATGAGCCATACCTGCAATATTTCGGGATTTGAAGAAGGAGGCAAGTACCCCTCTGCCAAAATGGATGTCATTCATCAACGGCTCTACGCATTATCGCTTGAAGTGGCTATCGCAGTGCGATCAAAGTATTCCAAAATAGCCGAAATGCTTGTACCGCTATCTATGGCCTTATTAACCGATTATAACGACGAATACCTTGGATTCAGAACACAAGAAGAAATTGATAAAAAGGCCTTGGCGGCAGGGGGTACTGATGGATAATTCAACTTTAAAAAATGATTGCGAATTTACTGATTCTGAAATAGAGGAGCGTAAAAAGGTGATTTTTGACACCATGTCTGAAAGAGGCCAGAAGCGGATTTTGAAAAAGGGTTATGAAGATTGGGACCCTTTCATGGCCCCCAAAGACCCCATTGATATTCGTACCGATAAAACCCAGCGAACCACCCAGGATCTGGTGCGGATGTTTCTCAGGCGATGTTCGGCGGATAAATATAGCAATGCATACGGTCAAGGTGTTTTTGATATGTGCCATGGTATTATCAATAATGATGACCGTTTTATCGCCATGTTTGAATTTTCCCAGTGGTACGCTGACCTTTTAAAAGCGGAGGGGTTGCAGTAACGAGAACAATATATTGTTGATCACTTGTCATTCTTCGACCTCGTTCCCATGCTCCGGCGTGGGAACGTATAGCGTAACACCCTGTGTTTTGAATTAGCGCGGCTCTTGTCAGAAAAGGTTCCCACGCCGGAGCATGGGAACCAGCGGGGAGTGTGAACGGTCACGTTGATCACTTTTCAGACTTTAGGGTTATGGCGCCGACGGGGCAAATCGCAACACAGGCAAGACACTCCGAACATGTCGCGGACAGTGCCTCGGATGCGCCATAGAAACGGATGATTGTATCAATCCCCCGTTTGGCAAACGTTATCAGTGCCTGGTCATGTTTTTGTATACACGTATAGATGCACCGTCCGCATAAAACGCATCTGTTGACATGTAAGTCAAGGCAAGGGTGGGAAGTGCTGTCAGAGGCTTCTTTGAGATGCGGCTCCATACGTTTGGGTTTCAAGCCCGTTTTTAAAAAACGGGCAATTTTCTGCAACTCACATTTTTTATTGGCCGGACAGACTTTGCAGTTGATTTCATGAGCAGACATCAGCAACTGAAAGGCCGTTTTTTGAAGACGCCTGACCGACGGGCCATCGGTTTTAACAACCATATCATCCTTCACTTTGATCTTGCATGACGACACCGGCTGAGGTTGCCCTTCAATCTCAACAAAACATAAGCGACAGGAAACCGGGGCGTCTGCCATTCCTTTAATCCAGCAAAGGTTGGGAATATAGATATCATTTTCAAGACAGGCCCGAAGCAGGGTAATGCCTTCATTGGCTTCGACCGTTTTATTATCTACCATGAATTTTGCCATAATCAGTTATCCCGTATCCTGTCGCTTGTTCTAATTCTACTTTGGTAAATTGATATGTAGGGTGGGTGGAGCCTGGCGGAACCCAC
>JAOZRC010000339.1:1895-6203 GCA_029940345.1 Desulfobacterales bacterium | reverse complement strand
CTTCCATTGCCATCCCAAAAAGGATGAATTCTGACAAAAGCGATATGAAGGTGTGCATAAGCCGTCAAAGCCGCTTCTTTGTCTTTCTGGTTTTGCCGGGATATTTTTTGAAACAGGGAAAGCCAGTCTTGCATCAACCCAGGAACATCCTTGGGGCGAGAATATTCAAAAACCGTTTGAATATCGCCGGAAACCATCACCGTTGAATTCGGCTCTACTTTCCACGCACCGATGGGTTTATAGACATCTGTCACCCATTCGGTCTGTACAGCTTTGTGAAGGTCTGACAGGTCCTTTTCAGTTAACACCGCTTCTCTTTTTATAAAATCATAAACCAGATCAATCGCCCGTGCGTGACCGACAACCTCTTCGTGATCCTTCAACGGCTTGCCTGAAACGGTCAGCCCCTCCTCAAGGACAAAGGCCGTCTCGCCAAGGGTCAGGGTATTTCCCTCAATGGCCGTAGATGTGTGTGTCCAGAGATTGCGAAGTTGGATCAACAACGCATTCCGGATATCATTGTCGAGGTTTTCAACAAAAGTGAACATGGTTTTGCATCTCCGGTGTCCGAATCAAACTCGCGCCAATGAAAGGAGGCCGCAGCCGAAAGCTTTGGCAGGCCCAACACCGCTTTTTATTGTTTCAATCAATACTTCGGAATTATCTATCTTCAAAGAGCCGTCAAATATCACTGTTTGTATTTTCCCTGCTCGCCTGGCTTTCGGTTTACGAAAGTATAAAGGTATTTCACGTTGAATTTCAAGCGCTTGAATGGTAACGCTTCCCTTTAGCTTACGTTCTATCCAAGCGTGTTGATCTTCTTCGCAGATTATTGGTACGCGGCATTTCTTTAGTTCACCCTTCCGATTGGTGCGTCCTTTTTCATCGGTGATCGTTTTTACAGGATTTGCACGGAGTCTGAATCTGAATTGCTGTTCATTTTTAAGTATAAGGTTGTAATCACGAACTGCGGTTATGTGGCAACTTGTGTCAGATTGAAGCGGTTCTTGAAGGGATTGCATCAAAATATCCATTCCAAGCCCTTTTTTTTGTTTCTCAACCCGGAAGAGGAAATCGCGGGTGTCATTTGGCCGTTTGGGAAACAAGCGCCACAACAACCGATGCGTTTGGTATGGATTACGCGCCTGCCGCCAGGGAATAAAGACTTTACTCAGATACATGATTGCCTCCGTAAACATAAATCATTCGACTGCTAAATTGTCTCGGTTGCCGGATTATCGGAACATCGCGCATTCTCAGACAGCGTTTGGTTTTGTCGGGAGTTTCGCTGAATATTTGTCCGCCTTGAGGTTCTATTTGGTCAAATGAGGTAAATTCATTTTCACTTAGTACCCTTGCTTCAAAAAGCGGACGGGCAATGGGGCAACTGCGCCGACCGAGATAGGGCGTAAAAGTCGGTTTTTTGAAATCCTTTGCCAGTTTATCAAGAACAGGCATAGCGTTCTCTTTTTCCCAAAGAACTATTGTAAATTCGGCATCTGACAAATATTCCCGCCATGTTTGGATGGTGGCATGTTCTTTCAATCCGCGATATTCTTTGCGCGCGCCTTTGATCGTGTGATAATCCGTTAATTTTTGGTGAAACAATGTTTTTGGTTTTTTCCCGGACAATTTTCGGTTGTCAATTCTGACAGCAAGCCCCAAGCTTTCCGCCAATTTTCGTTGCCCGGCCTGATCCCCGCGCCGAATACCTGAACAAGCGCCTAGCAGTCCGAGAACAGCGCTTCTTGTGGGAAAAAAACTGGAAGGCCGTAATCCTTCAAAGCTGTGTTCGCCCCATGACTGCATCGGCCCCTGAAGTTTCAAGATCAGATAATCCTTCATTTTCTGTCCTCTGCATTGTTGCGAATCCATTTTTCAAGTTCAGACAATTTATCTTTGGCTTTTATGTCATCAGGGGAATCAATATCCTGTAAAATAAATTCAGCACAAAGATCATGGAGCCCATATCCAAGATAAATTCGCTCCCAGTAATCATGCAGCGCGGTAACGGACGGCATTAAAAAGCCTTCTCCTTTCGATTTTACAGGCGCTTCAAAAGCATTTGCCAGTGATATGGGCTGGTCCGAAAATGAAACCAGAGCGAGGTCTGCCAGGTTATGAGCGGCAAAACTCTGCTGTTTTGCAGACGGAACTTCCGTTGCCAATAAATGCAGTACATGAGCGGCAATATCAAGGATGTCTTGTCGCTTTGCTCCGCCGAGGTTTTCCTGAAGTTGAGCGATATTAAGGCTTGCATACCGATAGAAAACACCACTGGAAAATTCCTGTGTATCAAGATGGCCGGAACCAAGCTCCTGCAAATCGTCAACTGCGGTAAACCAGTCAATTTCAGATTCCACCGCATGGGTGGTTATGGCATGGGCTACGGCCAAAGCGCCATCTATTTTGCCGAATTCGCTCATCAAACCTGATGTTGCCATGCGCCCGGATAAGGCGATATCCAACCCACTTTTTAAAGATTGACGAAAAGCTGCAAGATCATTTTTCAGTTCCTTTGAGAGCTTCTTTTTAACTTTATCCGGCGGCCCTTCAATGGACTCTATTTTCTCACAAAACCATGCCATTTCCCCAACCGCCCAGGGCGCCACAGAGTCTCCTTTCACTACATCTTCGGCATTTATCTCTTTTCCTGAGAGCAATTCCAGAGCCATGACGATGGTGGATTCTTCAAAACAGCCCTCCAGCGCATGTATCATCACTGATTGTAAACAATCCGCTTCTGGAAAGCTGATTCGTTTGGTGCGTATGCTTGAGGCGCCTAAATGAGTGCGGTAATATTCACTTGTGCGCATGGTGCGTTTCAAGCTTTGGCTGGATATTCGAACCCGCCGTTTACCACCGAATATCGCTGTTTTCTGCATATTCATGTCATCACGATTAAGACATGAGGGACTGTGAGAGATCAAAATGTGATAGTTTACGAAATTTTTAGCCATTACCTGCTCCTTTTTTAAATTAGAATGCCTGATTATAATGCGATAAAATAATCTTCCAGCAACTGCCGTCTGCTATTCGGCCCCCAATACCATATACTTTTGCCTGCTTTTAGCCAGTCCATGGCAGGCTCGGCATAATTTAATACTCTTCGTAATTGAGCCATGGCCTGGGCCGGGTTTTCAACACGACTGATCTGAATGACACGCTTTTCGCTAATTTTAACGCTGCCATCCTGTCCTTTGGCAGCCAAAGCGGCGCCCAAAGATTTGCCATCCGGCAGATGTTTAATAAAAGGAAGGCAGAAGATCAATCGCAGCAGTCCGGCGCGTTGTCCGGGGTGTTTGAAATGTTTTCGATATAAATTGTAAAAGGCCGGCATTTCAAGCAAGTCTTCCGGTGTTACAGCACGTTTCAAAAGGCTTTGTCTGGTTGAATCAAGATTGGCAAAGTCATCATAAAGTGCTTGTAAATCAGGTTCCATTAATATTCACCTCCTTTGGTTTCCGGCTCCATCATTCTTAGTGATTTGTACAGCATACGTTTAGCCACGGCCATTGTTTTAATTACTTCCGGATCATTCAAATATGGTCTGGTTTGTTCATCAAAGATTCGAATACAGTGGGTTTTCAGAACGGTTCGTAAAATGTTTTTATCGACGGAAAATTTTTTGATACTGTCAAAATGCGCTTGAGCAACAGCTTTTTGCATCACTTCATCTGTTCGGCGATAAAATTGAAATTCGCCCAATTCCTGCACCGACACACCAGCTCCTTTTATTTCCTTGATGCCTTTTGAAAATACGAATAAGGCTTTGCGTAGTGCGGTCTTATATCCGAGACCCAGATCTATCAATTCAAGGATTAGCTGGGGTTGCTTATGCCAGCCCTCATTGATGCTCAAAATGTCATGTCGCCGTTCCAGAATAGAGGCTTGCTTATTTCGATAACCGCCTGCTGCCAGCATTAATCGCTCCGGTTTGCGTGAAAAAAGCTCGCGCGCCTGGATGACGACCGGTGCAGGCTGATGTCCTTTTTTTTGGTTTTTATTGACCTGCTGTCGTACAACAAAACTTGCAAGACGAGTCCATGTAGGCGCATTGGTGGTAAAAGCCGCAAATTTTTCCTCAATCGCCGCCTTTTTAAGAGTCAGCATACGTGGAGAGTGAGGATGCGGCCATAATCCATCTACGGTATAATTAAATTTAGCTTTATAAAAACCGCTATACACTGAAATATTTCTGCGACCGCAACATGTACAACCTCCGTTTCTTTGCGAAGCACAAAGTTCGATATGGGCCGGCTGCCAGAAAAGCCCCCTCAGCAGACCGATTGAAGCAGCCGGGACAGT
>JAOZRC010000339.1:0-1885 GCA_029940345.1 Desulfobacterales bacterium | reverse complement strand
GGTTTATTTTCAATCTTATCATCGTTTACAGGCAACAGTTGGTCTATAGACGAACCGGTCAATACATTCAGCCATATTGTTTCCCTGAGATGCCTGCCTTGAACCAGTGTCGTAATTGGTGCGCCGCCTCTGAGACCAGCTTTGAAGCCCCCGCCAAACCCCGGTGCATTGGATGCCTGATTGAATAATGCAATGGCTGTGCAACCTCCGCATAAACAGTTGGCCTGATCTGGCTCATTTATGAAGCAGCAGTTTGTTGCGCCCGTTAAACCCGGCATAAGTTTGTCCATTGGCGTGGTTATTTTTGCTTTCACACCACGAACCTGCATAAAAGGCGATTTGGGGTGGTTCATCTCAAACCAGTTAATTAACGGTTCAGCAACTTTAAAATATGCTTCTCTAAGCATCGGTTGCCTCAAGTTACCAATAATATCTTGCATATTTTGGGGTTTAAACAACACCTGTGTAATGCAGATAACCAGTTGCATGGCGGCAAGCTCTATATCATCACGCGGCAGGCAAATTTCATATTTACGGTTTTCCGTCAGAATCGCAGACAGACCGATCCATTGAATGTCGCCTCCTTCCAATGGTTTGACAGGAAGCCAGTCATCTGTAAGCAAGTTCATATTATCCTCTCCATGCCTGTTTTTTTGTTATAACGAAGATGCCATTGGCCCAGGCGCGCGCACCAATCAGCACCATCCGTATCCATTGCCAGCCAATAGACGCCTTCTTTATCCTCAATGTGTTTATCCAATATATTGTGCCAGGAGTGCGGTACAGACACCTTGTTCATTGCAAGCGCTTCCGGCTGCTGCGGCAGTTTCAACTGTTCCCAGCACCGGCCATCACTTAAAATGGCGCCTTTGTCTGAACGCTTATAGGGCAAAACCGTCGGACTCATCGGGCCGTCTCTGGTGACTGCGACAATAGCCTGGTCATCATCCGACAGCGGCGTCATATTTTTTGTATTGTTCAACATCAGCCTGGCTGCATATTGCTGGCTGCACTGATGATTGTCAACAAATTCACGATATGCTTTTTCAATTTCTTCCGGCTCATTCCCCCGGGCATTTTCATCATACACAGATTCGATCCATACACGATACGCATCCGGGAAAATGAGCGGATTGCCATTCAGTTCTTCTATCTTTCGAATTGTACGCCACATCACGCGTGCATTCGCATAAATTAACCCGTGCAGCCCATAATCAAGGCTGTCAGGCAGTAATACGGTGCAACGCGGGGTTTTGAATCCGTTCGGCCGGAGATTGTCTTTGTACGAATGTCGATGCAGCCGCCCCATGCGTTGAAAAAGCAGATCGGCCGGACAAATTTGTGTAATCATCCAGTCAAAATCCACATCAAGGGATTGTTCTACTACCTGTGTGGCGATCAAAATGGCACCGTCTGAAGGCTTGGCGTTATCACCAAAGCGATTGAGAAGGTCTTCTTCGATATATTGGCGATCATTCAACGTGAAACGGGCATGGAAAAGCAGCACGGGTACAATGGTTTGTTTTCGAATCATTTGAAAAAGCTTCTGAGCCGCATCCACAAGATTACAGATTAATGCAACGTTTGCACCGGATTCGGCGGCTTTTATTATTTTTTTGATCAACGCTTCATTTGGAAAGCAATCTTTTACAATAAGGCCTTCAACAAACACTGTTTTTTTTTCAGGCAACTGACCGGAAGTTAATGTGTATCGCGTTATTTTCCTTTGTCCGACCTGTGAGATTAAGGGATAAGGCGGTTTGACAGATAGCGGTTTTTTGTTACGGCTGTCCCACGCTTGAAATAGCGCTTGTCTCTGGCAATCGGGAAGGGTAGCGGAGAGAAGAACAACGGAACCGTTTACGGATGCCTGGTCTTTCAAAAC
>JAOZRC010000338.1 GCA_029940345.1 Desulfobacterales bacterium | reverse complement strand
ACCGCTCTCACGCTTTTGCAGCCGATTTAAGACTTTTCAAACAGGCTCTAAGATATGAACCTTGAAATGGGCGGATAGGCAAGAGTTGAGATTGCTTCAGATCCAGGAATAGGGGCTGAGTGATTTAGGTATCCCCATATGACCTGACACTTTTTCACCTAATTTAATAGAGATGGTATCAAGTCATATGAGGAGGTCTATAGTTTACACTTTATATATAGCGTTCCTACGGATATTGTTGTAAGTGTGAACTGACTGGTGAAGGATGCCAATCAAAGGTATATTAAACATGTCGTTTTTTTAAACGGACTGCGAATTTTAAATATGCAAACGCCATCTAGTTTGAGTGCCCCGCGCGTAGTTTGCGAACATCCCCTACCCTTAACGTAACATTCTGGGAATCGAAATATTCAATTAACGGTATAACATACTTACGTGATGCACCCGTCATCTCTTTAAACTGCGATGTTGTGATCTCTCCGTCAGTTTCCAGGAAACGAACCAGTCGCTTTTTGAGGTCATTAAGTGCATCAGCATCAAAATAAAGCTCCTCTTTGGCTTTAACCAATAGCCCATCATTGATGAGCAATAACAAAACATCTTTCGCTTGCGATATTTCGACGTCAAGGGTTTTACATAGCGCTTTAAAGTATGGAGGCGTCAATCGGCTGCTGCGGTACTGCTCCGAAATTTTTTTTCGCAATACGGTCTGGTCTATGCCTAATGACACTTTATGGCTTGCCATACGCACCGTATCTTTCTCATGCATCATCGTTTCGGATTTAATCAGTTGATTAAAAACCAGATTAAAAAGTTTAGCTTGGAGGTAGGATGGCAACTTGGATTTCAACTCCTCTTTGGGCATCCCTTTTTTCAATGGGTTGGCTTTATGATAAGCAGTCAAATTTGCGGATGTCTGCTTTTTAAGTAATTCCAGGCTGTCTCCATGGATATATATTTTATGTTCCTTATCAATCTGAATGATTATTCTTTTTGATAACAATCCCTGGAGAGTGCTTTGGAGGCGCTTATCTGAAAGGTTAGCCATAATTTTGATGTCAGCCATGGACACGCCTTGAAAACCAGCTTGGTTAACATGATAGGCGATGATTTCTTCAGGCGAACGATGATCAAACGCTTTCAAATTTTCGATAATCTCCGGTCTATGGCGTTTGTGTTTACCGGGAATGGGATTTAATATCTGTCCGCCACCAATGGTTCTCACCGGAGAATAGCTTCTCAAAACAAAATGATCATCCTTAACCACCGCTATGGGCGCTTCAAGCCGGATTTGCGCAACTGTATCTTCTCCCGAAGCCAATTCGTCACTTTCCAGTAAAATCAATCTTCCCAAAATTTCGCTGGCACCGCTATGAAACCGGATCCGCGCACGATTTTTAAGCGGCTTTTTGTTGCTTTCAAGATAATGCAGCGCAACATCAAGCATATAACTTGGTTTTAAAGAATCCGGTGACGCCAAAATATCACCCCGTTGAATAACCGTCTTTTCAAGCCCCTGCATATTGATAGCCGTACGCATGCCGGATTCAGCCGTATCCACACTTTGATTGTGAACCTGAATGCCCCGAACTTTGGATTTGATCAAAGACGGATACAACATAACCGAATCGCCGACACGCACATTCCCTGAAATCAAACTGCCGGTAATAACCGTACCGAAGCCGTGCATCGTAAAAACACGGTCAACCGGCAACCGAAAAAAGGCAGACGGCGGGCGACTGGGAATCTGAGCGCACATTTTATCAAGCATCTGAATAAATTCGGGAATTCCCTGACCGGTGGTTGAAGATACTGTGACAATATAGCTATTTTCCAAAAAAGTGCCCTGGATAAAACCGTTGATATCATCCAGCACCAGTTCGAGCCATTCCTCATCAACCATATCAATTTTGGTAAGTACGACAAAAGCGTGCTTTATTCCAAGAAGCGTACAAATTTCGAGATGTTCCCGGGTTTGGGGCATCACTCCCTCATCGGCGGCAATCACCATCACCACAATATCAATTCCAGTGGCGCCGGCAACCATGTGTTTCACAAATTTTTCATGTCCCGGCACATCAACGATGCTAAGATGCTGCCCACTGGGAAGGTCAATGGAGGCAAATCCCAGTTCGATTGTGATACCGCGCTCTTTTTCTTCTTTCAACCGGTCTGTGTTAATACCCGTAACGGCTTTGATCAAAGATGTTTTGCCATGATCGATATGGCCGGCAGTGCCAAGTATAATCTGTTTCACCGTTCAATTGCTCCTTTAGGGGGTATTATCCCTTTTTCTTATGTATTCAAACAGGTAGGCCATCCCTACCAAAAAGATGCCTAAACCCACAACATAGAAAAGAGTGGCATCAGGATAAAAAAAGCGGGAAAGCATAACGGCAAACCCAGCTCCCAAAACAGCTCTGATTAGAAAAATATAAAAACGATTCACAAAAAACACCTACCACTTCATTAAGATATTGCTGTTAATTTGTACAAAACATACATGAGAAGACAAGAGGGGTCAATAATCAATAACAAGATAACATGAAATATCTCCCCTACAGGTCGAAAACCTGTAAAGCAAATTATTTTTCAGATAACAAAAAAAGAACTTGAAAACAATTTATTATACTGCTATTAAATACGGATTATATGGTGGGTGTAGCTCAGTTGGTAGAGCGCTAGGTTGTGGTCCTGGATGCCGAGGGTTCAAGTCCCTTCACTCACCCCATTTTTTACAAAACGCGCCCGTAGCTCAGTTGGATAGAGCGCCGGACTTCGAATCCGTAGGCCGCAGGTTCGAATCCTGCCGGGCGTACCAATAAAATCAATCGGTTATAAATTTTAAGAGGGCTATGTTTTCGCTATTGTAGTGAAAATGTAGCCCTTTTTTGTTTTTGGAGAAATATAAAAAATGATTGGCAAGAATTGTGAAAATTGTCAAGCTGTTGATATGTCAACAATAAAATAGTTGGTGATAGATTCATTCAGGCAAGTTTGGCGCCATTGGGCGCTTCTCTTTCCGGGACAGCCAACACCACCGCGCCATCTTCCCTGTTAAAGCCGGTAATAAGAAATTCCGAACGCATCGGTCCGATCTGCTTCGGAGGAAAATTCACCACACCGATAATCTGTTTGCCGATAAGATCGTTTTTCCCATAAAGATCGGTTACCTGGGCGCTTGATTTTTTAATCCCGATATCCGGGCCAAAATCGACTTTAATGATATAGGCCGGTTTGCGCGCTTGTGGAAAATCGTCAACTGCTATAATTGTTCCCACACGTAATTCCACGTTTTCAAATTCTTGCCAAGTGATCGGTTTCATTTTGGATTCCATGATTTGGCATCCTTCGTTTTGCCCCGAAAGCAGTTTACACGTTTCAAAGGCGTGCTGAACTTACAGTTTAGCATTAGCGGGTACCGAATGCCAAACTGTAAGTTCAGCACTCCTCCGAATTGTAAACCAGGAAATGAAGGATGCCTAAAATTCGATACTATCCGGTGTGCGTGGAAAAGGGATTACGTCCCTTATATTGGATATCCCTGTCACCAGCATCAGCAGGCGTTCAAAGCCTAGTCCGAAACCGCTATGCGGTGCGGTGCCATATCTGCGGGAATCAAGATACCACCAATGTTTTTCCGGATCCAGCCCGGTGGCCTGCATACGCGCCTGAAGCACATCAAGACGCTCTTCGCGCTGGCTGCCGCCAATAATTTCACCAATCCCCGGCGTCAGAATATCCATCGCGGCAACTGTGCGGTCGTCATCGTTTAAACGCATGTAAAACGGTTTAATGGTTTTGGGATAGTTAATCAGGATCACCGGTTTTTTTAAATAATGTTCCGTAAGAAAACGTTCATGCTCAGTTTGCAAATCTGTTCCGAATTCCACCGGGAACTCAAATTTACGTCTTGCTTTTTGCAGAATTTCGATCGCTTCCGTGTAAGTCATCCGGACAAAATCGGACTTAACGATGTTATCCAACACACGCATCAATTTTTTATCTACAAATCGGGCAAAAAGCTCAATATCCTCGGGGCATTCATCCAGAACAGAGGCCACCAGATATTTGATCATCTCTTCACCCAAATCCATATTTCCAGAAATGTCGCAAAAGGCCATTTCCGGCTCAACCATCCAAAATTCGGCAACATGTCTGCGCGTGTTCGATTTTTCAGCGCGAAACGTCGGGCCAAATGTGTAAACATCCCCCAACGCTAACGCAAACATTTCAGCCGCCAGTTGACCGGAAACGGTCAGATACGTTTCAGCGCCGAAAAAATCTTCAGCATAGTCGTGCCGCCCGTCCTGCGCTTTCGGATGGCCGTTGTCAAGCGTGGTGACTCTGAAAAGTTCACCAGCACCTTCACAGTCCGAGCCGGTAATAATGGGTGAATGGATATATTTAAACCCTTTTTCCTTAAAAAAACGATGAACCGCGAAACTGAGTTCGGAACGAATGCGGAAACCGGCGCCGTATTTGTTAGTGCGCGGTCTTAAATGGGCAATTGTTCTTAAAAATTCGTCCGTATGTCGCTTTTTTTGCAAAGGGAATGAATCCGGTGCAATACTGATAATTTCCACTTTGTGGGCTTTGATTTCCCATTTTTGCCCCCGTCCGGGTGATTCGATCAGGCTGCCGGTGACTGCCACGGCTGATCCCGTAGTCACTTTTTTCACCGCCTCATAATTGGCCAATTCACTGTCGGCGATCACTTGGATATTTTTAAGACACGATCCGTCATTGATCTCCATAAAGGAAAAATCTTTGGAATCACGACGGGTTCGGACCCAGCCTTTTAGCAATACCTTATTTTTAGGCGATTTCGCTTTTAACAGTTTATTTATTTTGGTTCGGTTCATCAGTTTTTTCTCCATCCGGCCGGATTTGAACAACGGCTCTGTTTTTAATTTGGCCATCCCCCAAACGATGGCTTTTATTGACCACTGCCAGGCGTTTTTGAGCGAATAATTGAACACATTGTGGATAAAGCTGCCATTCCAGTTTCAGTCCTTTTGCACGAATCGTTTCAATCGTATCCTTTTCTGAAATGGGGAATGCCTTCTGAGCTATGATCGGTCCGCTATCTTCGCCATAATCGATAAAATGAACCGTACAACCGCCCACCTTGCATCCATACCGAAATGTATCGCCATAGCCGTCCGTGCCGGGGAAAGCGGGAAGCAACGCCGGATGGATATTCATAATACGCGGTTTTCCGGGCGTTACGTTAATTCGATCAATAAAATAGGGGGTTAAATTGCGCATGAAACCGGCTAAAACAAGCAAGTCAAAAGGATATGGTTTGATCGCTCTAACTAGATCAGCTTCAATAGCTACACGGGTTGCCAAAAAAAAACGCGCCTGCTCCGGATCATAGTGGCTTAAAAGCGAAGCGCTTTTACGTATCAGAGCGGTCATGTCAGCATCATCCGGAAGCTTAATTGCCTCCGGATTTTGTTTGAAGCGACGGATTTTGGCACCATAATCAACGCAAAAAGTCGGAATAGACCGCTCTTCAGCCAGCTTAAGCCCTTTAGCTTCCGGTCGATCAGAACCTGCAAAAACAATTTTACCATCAATCAGACCGGATTCACAAGCGTCTGCAATGGCCTTGAAATTTGATCCGCTTCCGGATAGCAATGCACCGATACGAATTTTTTTATTTTCGGCGGGCATATTTTTCCTTTTTTAGAGGTTGAGAGTGATTGAATTTAAGCTGAACATCCTGTCAGGCCGCTCGTTGTCGAATGGGCATAACCAACATGTGGTATCCATAATCCATAAAAATATCGTTTACTATATCACCAGCGAACTCCCTTAATTCCATATCTCTGTCCTCATCTTGCAGCACGGTGACTCTGAACCATGGTGATTCAGGGTCTTCACAACTTTCCATGATGTTTATCAGTTTGACTTCAGGAAATCTCTTTTTGATCTGACTCATCAGTTTTTCAATCAATTTTTGGCATCCTTCATTTTCCGCTTATAGTTGTCAGATTTTGGTTTGTTCTGGCACAAAAATTGCCTCCCTACCAAAACAACCGTTTTGGGGAAAATATGGCACAAATTGTTTATCAGAATAGCATAATATATCCATATTGGTTTGGGGCAAAAATCATGCCAGAACAAACCTAAATCCGATGACTATAACACTTTAAAGGAGTGCTGAACCGAAGGTTTAGCGTTTACGCTGGCCTTTGCT
>JAOZRC010000013.1:15746-21402 GCA_029940345.1 Desulfobacterales bacterium | reverse complement strand
TAACTTACCCATTTTCAGAAGAGGAGTGCAAACTTCAGTTTGCGTCACAGCATCGGAAACTGAAGTTTGCACTCTGGAATGGGGGAAGTTATTTCATCCTCGTTCCTAAAACAATAAAAATGGTAGCATATAACAATATCAAAAAGCAAATATAATTTTAAACCAGGGAGAACGACAGTTTACAAATAAGCCGCCATTTTTTGAACAATCTGGTGTTTTGGCAACGCCCCGATCATCGTATCTTTAAGTAGGCCATTGTCAAACACTAACAGCGTTGGAATACTTTGAGTTTGAAATCGGGCCGCAGTCTGGGGATTTTCATCCACATTCAGTTTGCAGATTCGGATCCGCCCCTGCCATTCGGAGGCCAATTGATCGAAAACAGGCCCCATCATTTTGCAGGGGCCGCACCAAGGCGCCCAGCAATCCAATAGCACAGGAAGCGGCGCCTTGAGCACTTTGCTGTTGAAATCAGCATCCGTAACGATGATCGGTTTTGTGATGAACAGCTCTTCCGTGTTGAGGACTGCCCCACATTTGCCGCATTTTCCCTGATCTTTGGCTCTGGCCGCCGGAATGCGGTTGCGACTGCCGCATGACGTGCATCGAATCGTATAGAAATCGTTTGGATTCATAAATGATCCTCCTCGCGTTTTAAACTGTTTTGTTCGAAACTGTTCTTAAATTGTTTGTATCCTAAACTAAAAAGCATGACCAAATGCAGGTTCGGAATGCTTAAAACATATTTTTGCATGGGTCTGAAATAGTGGAATAGCGCGTTATCCAGGCGAAAGACCGTCCGCTCCGTTCCTCCGCTCCACTTAACTATCGCACTCCCTCAATTACCATCGAATTTGAATAGGATACAATTTTTTTCTTTGAATAAAAAAATCCCGTGACACGCAAGTGCACGGGATTAATATGCCTTCATTTAACGATGTTTATTTTTTGGGATCGTCTTTGACTTCTTCAAAATCAGCATCCACAACATCATCATCCGGCGCTGCCGACCCTGCCTGGGCATCATTCGCCGCACCAGCACCAGCAGCACCAGCACCCGCCCCTTCTTGTGCCGCTTGATCAGCCGCTGACTGTTGGTACAACGCTTCTGCCAGTTTATGGGAGGCCTGGGTTAATTCTTCACTGAGACGCTTGATTTCATCAGCATCATTGTTTTCAATCGCCTTTTTAAGATTCGGGATGACAGCTTCCACTTTGCTTTTGGTTTCACTGTCCACCTTATCACCTAACTCTTTGATTGTTTTTTCAGTTGAGTAGATCAAGGCATCCGCATTATTACGGGCTTCCACCACTTCTTTTTTCTTTTTATCTTCTTCGGCGTGAAGTTCCGCATCTTTAACCAAGTTATCGATCTCTTCCTGTGACAAACCGGAAGATGCCGTAATTTGGATAGATTGCTCTTTGCCAGTAGCTTGATCTTTGGCCGACACGTTCACAATGCCATTGGCATCAATATCAAACGTAACTTCGATTTGAGGAACACCGCGTGGTGCCGGCGGAATGCCGACCAATTCAAAACGTCCCAGCGTTTTATTGTCATGCGCCATTTCGCGCTCGCCCTGGAGCACATGGATTGACACGGCGGGTTGGCTATCAGCAGCGGTTGAGAACGTTTGGCTCTTTTTGGTCGGAACGGTCGTATTTTTATCAATCAGGCGGGTCATCACGCCCCCTAATGTTTCAATGCCCAATGAAAGCGGCGTAACATCAAGCAGCAGAACATCCTTAACATCACCTTTGAGGACGCCGCCCTGAATAGCCGCACCCAGTGCAACGACTTCATCAGGGTTCACGCCTTTATGAGGGTCTTTGCCAAATATTTTTTTAACGCGCTCCTGAACGGCCGGCATTCGCGTCATGCCGCCCACCAGGATCACCTCGTTAAGATCACTCTTAGCTATCTCTGAATCGCGCAAAGCAATTTGACACGGTCTTTCCAGGTTATCTAACAAATCGGCAACCAAAGATTCCAGTTTGGCGCGGGTAATTTTAATATTGAGATGTTTGGGACCGCTGGCATCAGCCGTGATAAAGGGAAGATTCACATCGGTTTCCATTGAAGTCGATAATTCCATCTTGGCTTTTTCAGCCGCTTCTTTGAGTCGCTGAAGCGCCATTTTATCACTACGGATATCAATGCCCTGGTCTTTCTTAAACTCATCTGCAAGAAAATCGATCACCCGCAGATCAAAGTCTTCGCCCCCCAGATGGGTATCACCATTGGTTGATTTAACCTCAAAAACACCGTCACCGATTTCCAAAATCGATACATCAAAGGTGCCTCCGCCCAGGTCAAATACAACCACTTTTTCTTCCGCTTTTTTATCAAGACCGTAAGCAAGGGACGCAGCAGTGGGTTCATTGATAATGCGCATCACATTCAGGCCTGCGATTTTACCGGCATCTTTGGTGGCCTGGCGCTGGCTGTCATTAAAATAGGCCGGCACCGTAACCACGGCGTCAGTCACTTTTTCACCGAGGTATTCTTCGGCCGTTTTTTTTATGTTCGCCAGAACAAAAGATGACACTTCAGCGGGACTATATTGTTTGCCACGCAGGTTAATACGAACATCACCGTTGGATGATTTTTCAATTTTATATGGCAGCACTTTGATATCATTTTGAACTTGAGCGGAA
Source organism: Desulfobacterales bacterium (assembly GCA_029940345.1). Classification (GTDB taxonomy): domain Bacteria; phylum Desulfobacterota; class Desulfobacteria; order Desulfobacterales; family JAUCGF01; genus JAUCGF01. The sequence goes on along the minus strand of JAOZRC010000013.1, from coordinate 18,744 downwards.
TCATATTTACGTCCGATGAGTCGCTTGACGCCGAATACCGTATTTTCAGGGTTGGTAATCGCCTGTCGTTTCGCAATTTGCCCTACCAGTCGTTCATTACTATCCGTAACGGCAACAATCGACGGTGTCGTCCGTCCGCCCTCAGTATTCGTAATCACTTCCGGCTCGCTCCCTTCCATGATTGCCACACATGAATTGGTTGTGCCTAAATCAATTCCGATAATTTTACCCATTTTCTCCTCCTTACCCAATATATCTTATTTTTTATTTGTTTTCAGAATCAGCTTCGTCTGATTTTTTATCATTGTTGACGCTTTCCGGTTTTGCTTTGGAGACAATAACCATCGCCGGCCTAAGAAGTCGGTCATGGATCATATATCCTTTTTGAAGCTCTTTTATAATTGTATTGGCCGGGCTGTCTTCGGATTCTTCTTGTCCTACAGCCTGATGAAAACGGGGGTCAAAAACTTCTCCCATTGAATTAAGCGGTTTCACATAAAATTTTTCGAGGATTTTCAGTATCTCTTTAAGGGTCATATCAACTCCTTCGACGATACTGTCCACGGTGACCTGACCATCTGTCGACATCACTATGGCGCGTTCCAGATTGTCAACAACAGAAAGCAGTTCGCGGGTCAGAGCTTCATTGGCGTATTTGCGTAATTCCGTCATCTCGCGATTCGCCCGCTTTTTATAATTATCAAATTCGGCCGACGCCCTTAAAAGGCGATCATAGTAGTCCTCTTTTTCCTCTTTCAGTTTTTCCAGCTCACTTTTAACAGGTTGCTTAGATTTTTTATTTTGATCCGCTTCCGTTTCGTCTGTTTTATTATCGGCCATATCAACGTTTTCCGATGGCTGGATTTCACCGGGGTCTTCCTCGCCGGATTTTTTTTGCTCATCTGATACGTTTATCTCAGAGATGCGTTCTTCATCAATCTGATTATTATCATTGGCGCGATCATTATTTACATCTTCGACACCCATGCTTCGATATTCTCCTTGTCGATTTTTATTTCTGTTCCTATTGAAAGTTTTCGCCAATAGTGCGTTTAGTATCATGGTAATCAAATTAACAGAAAATAATGCTGGTTGAAAGGATGTCAAGTTGTGACGAATTTTTGAAAAGTGAAACAATAATCAGGAGGAAAGTTGAGTAGTTGTGCACCTTCCATCGAATTTCTCTGAAAATAGAGGCCATAAACGTAACCGGGATCAATCCACGACACAGACTGAATTACTTATCGCTGCTTCCTTCCGGACCTGACGAAGTTCGTAACCGTCTGTTGCGCGGCGACCGATCAGAATGGCACACATATTATCAGGGGAAAACCCTCCGGAGGGAATTCAGCCCCGCATAAGCGGATTTCGGGATAAGGGCACCGCTAACTCCCCGCCTAGCACAACTAATTTAATATAATTGCAAAAGCGGTTTTTTCAAGGGCAAAAGATAAATACATCTTGGAATTTATCATTTTTCGTTTTACTATGTAATCATAATGATTTCACAACTTTTAAAAATCCTGGCAAAAACAATAGCTCAATACGCTATGTTTGAGAAAGATGATCGGGTTCTAATCGGTGTTTCCGGGGGGCCGGACTCAATCGCCCTTTTACATCTGCTCATCCGGTTAGCCCCCCGTCATCTGCTTAAACTGGGAGTTGCTCATCTCAATCATAATCTGCGCGGATATATGTCAGATAATGATGCTGCGTTTGTATCCTCCCATGCCAAATCGGTAGGCTTAAAATGTTATTGCCGCAAGGAAGATATCCGTATATATCAACGTCGGCAGAAATTATCCCTTGAACACGCCGCTCGCCGCGTTCGCTATCGTTTTCTGATTCGGACAGCCGAAGAAAAAGGGTTTAATAAAATTGCTTTGGCGCATCATTATGATGATAATGCGGAATTGATTTTAATGAACCTGTTGCGAGGCAGCGGACCTTTGGGTCTTTCCGGAATTCCGCCTGTCAGGAATGCTGCGGGGCCGAAAATCAAAATCGTTCGTCCGATAATTGATGTCTCCAAGAAGGTTATCCTGGATTATCTTGATGAGCTGCATTTGCCATATATTACCGATGTTTCTAACGCGGATACAAAATATCAGCGCAATCGCATCCGCCATCATTTGATCCCTTTATTACAAGCATCTTACAATCCGTCTGTCACGCAAACGCTTAATCAACTGGCGAACATCACACGCACTGAAGAGGATTGGATTGAAAGACAAATGGCGCCTTTTTTTAAAAAGGCCGTTATCGCTCAATCGCATAGCTCAATTACTTTTTCGGTCTTGAAATTGCTTGCCAATCATCTGGCGGTCATAAGACGGATCATACGCCGCGCCATATACAACATTAAAGGTGATTCCAAACGGATTACCTATACCCATATCGCCCTGGTGATTCAGCTTTTAAAAGACGGACCCGTCATTGGCAGTGTTGATCTTCCTGACAGGATCAGGGTTTGGCGCAATAACGATAACCTTGGCTTCACCCAGGAAAAAACTGATCTGCGGCGCCAAAAGCCGTCAACAGCGAACATCAAAACGCCTGTTTTCACCTATTCAATTGCCAAACCTGAAAATCCGTGTTGCTTTTCTTTGACCATTGGAGAAATCAGCATGCGTCTGCAATTTTCATATTTCCCAATAAAGCAGAAATCTCCTTATATTACCCCCAATTCGAATATTGCCTGTTTGGATTCAGATACATTATGTTTTCCTCTGACTTTAAGAAATCGGCAAAGCGGCGATCGTTTCCGTCCTCTGGGCATGACAGGCTCCCAAAAACTGACCAAATTTTTTAACTGCCAAAAAATTGAACTGGTCCGGCGCATCAATTGCCCTGTTTTATTAAGCGGAAATACAATTGCCTGGGTGATAGGACATCGAATTGCGGACCAATTTAAGATAACATCTTCAACCCTAAAAGTGCTTAAAGTCGAACTTTTGCTTGCCTATTGACCAATTATGATTAATATTGAAATGATTAA
>JAOZRC010000013.1:0-15646 GCA_029940345.1 Desulfobacterales bacterium | reverse complement strand
ATGATTAATATTGAAATGATTAAGATATAGAATCTAAACGCTTATATAGGAGGTAACGGCTTTTGAATCCATTTTATAAAAACCTGGCATTATGGCTGGTCATCACAATAATGATGATCATGCTTTATCAACTTTTCAATCAGCAGCCCATTGCACAAAACCACTATAATTATTCGCAGTTCATGGATCAGGTTGAAACTGAACGAGTCACCAGTGTCATTATTCAGGATAATGAATTGACAGTGACAGATGCCAACCAAAATCAATATCAAGTCATTGCTCCTAATGATGCGGATCTGATTAAAACTCTCAGGCAAAAAGGGGTTGCCATCGAAGTCAAGCCGCCGCCGGAAAATCCCTGGTATTTGAATGTTCTGGCATCCTGGTTTCCCATGATAGTCCTTATCGGCGTGTGGATCTTTTTTATGCGGCAAATGCAGGCTGGTGGCGGGAAAGCCATGTCGTTTGGCAAAAGCCGCGCCCGCTTGCAATCCGATCAGTCTGACAAAGTCACTTTTGAAGACGTGGCCGGTATTGACGAAGCCAAAGAGGAATTGGGCGAAATCATTGATTTTCTTAAAGACCCTAAGAAATATACACGCCTTGGAGGAAGAATCCCCAAAGGCGTTCTTTTGATGGGATCGCCCGGAACCGGTAAAACGCTGCTGGCCCGCGCCATTGCCGGCGAAGCCGAAGTTCCCTTTTTTCATATCAGCGGTTCCGATTTCGTTGAAATGTTTGTGGGCGTTGGCGCTTCACGCGTACGCGACCTTTTTGCCCAGGGAAAAAAGAATGCGCCCTGCATCATCTTTATTGATGAAATTGATGCGGTCGGCCGACATCGCGGTGCCGGTCTCGGCGGGGGCCATGATGAGCGGGAACAGACGCTGAATCAGTTATTAGTCGAAATGGATGGTTTCGAGTCCAATGAAGGCGTTATCCTGGTTTCCGCAACCAATCGGCCAGATGTGCTTGACCCGGCGCTTTTGCGTCCCGGCCGTTTTGATCGTCAAGTGGTAGTGCCATTACCGGATATTAAAGGGCGTGAAGGCATCCTTAATGTTCATCTGAAAAAAGTTCCTGCAAATTCCGATATTGATGCGTTAGTGCTTGCCAAAGGCACGCCCGGTTTTTCCGGCGCAGACCTGGAAAACCTGGTCAATGAAGCAGCTCTGCTCGCTGCCAAACGCGAAAAAGAAAAAGTCGATATGACTGACATGGATGAGGCTAAAGATAAAGTGTATATGGGATTGGAGCGCAAATCAAAAGTGGTACGTGAAGATGACCGTAAAAACACCGCCTATCACGAAGCCGGCCATGCGCTTGTTGCACGTTTTTTGCCAGATACGGATGCTGTTAATAAAATTACGATCATACCGCGAGGTCGTGCTGCCGGCATCACCTGGTTCCTCCCTGAAGAAAGAGACTTTAGTTCCAAAGACCAGCTTGAAAACACATTGGCTGTGACTTTTGGCGGACGCGCCGCCGAAGAGCTGATTTATAATCATACCAGTACTGGCGCGTCCCAGGATATCAAGCAAGCCACACAACTTGCCGAGAAGATGATTCGCTCTTTTGGTATGGGCGAAGAACTGAGTCCGCTATCTTATGCACAAGCCGATGATCAGATTTTTTTAGGACGTGAAATTTCGCAGCACAGAGATTATTCGGAAAACACTGCCCAAAAAATAGATGCTGAAATAGCACGTCTGATTGATAGGAATTATGACAAATCCAAAAAAATATTAAAGAAGAATATTGATGTTCTGCATAAATTGACGGAACTGCTGCTTGAGAAAGAGACGGTTCTGGGCAAAGAACTGGATGAACTGATCCTTTCCTTGAGGCCTGATTTTGAGTTTCCTTCTTCAAACGCCGATAAACCTGTGGAGAATTCAGAAAAAAAGGATGCTGACGCTTAAAAACTTCATGTTTTTGCAAATCCTAAGAGATATAGAGCGTTTGTCATATAACCGTATCCTATTCAAATATAATGGTTAAATGCAGTTCCGGAGTGCGAAAATCATGTTTTTCGCATGTGTCTGAAGACTTGGAACAGTTGGTTATATCTGCGAAAGACCGTTCCGCTCCGTTCCTCCGCTCTGCTTAACTTTCGCACTCCATAGTTACGATCACCACTGAATTTGATTAGGATACTTATAACCGATGAAAACGTATACGCTTAAATGGGGACGGCATACACTTCAACTTGGCCGCCGCACCGCTGTGATGGGCATTATAAATGTAACACCGGATTCTTTTTCAGACGGCGGGCTTTATTATAATGTTGACCGGGCTGTCGCTCACGGTCGCCAACAGGCTGAGAACGGCGCAGATATTATTGATATTGGAGGTGAATCGACACGTCCGTTTGCCGATTCTATTTCGATTGAAGAAGAGTTGCAACGGGTTCTGCCTGTCATTGAGAAACTGGCTGCCCAAATTGAGGTTCCTATCTCAATAGATACGGTTAAGGCGGAGGTAGCTCGTCAGGCATTGGACGCGGGCGCTTCCATAATTAACGATATCAGCGCCCTGAAACATGATAAAAATATGGCCGATTTGGCAGCACATTACGGTGTTCCGCTTATTTTAATGCATATACAGGGAACACCGCGGACAATGCAGGTTGACCCTGAATATGACAATCTTATAGTTGAAATAAAAACTTTTCTGGAAGATGCGATCCGACACGCTGAAAGGAAAGGTGTTTTACGGTCAAATATCATTGCGGACCCCGGGATCGGATTTGGCAAAACAGCACAGCATAATTACAGTATCATCCGTCATCTGGATCAATTCGATTCTTTGGATGTTCCGATTCTGATTGGGCCATCCCGTAAGGCGTTTATTCGCAATACGTTAAAAGCGGCTTATGGTCATGAATTCACGCCTGACTCCACTTGGGTTGAAACAGGGACGCAAGCGGCTGTTAGCGCCTCTGTGCTCAAAGGCGCGCACATTGTCAGGGTTCACGATGTTCCCAATACAAGAGCCACTCTTGAAATAATCAATGCGCTTAGTAACTCGACGGTGTAAACATGCTAACCTTGCCCGTCATAGGTAATCAATTGAATGAATAAACTTTCTCCTAACAAGATAACATTATTCGGCTTATGCCTGAGTGTATCGTTATTTATCAGTTGGTTTTTGATTGATAATCTGATAGTTCGGCATACTATTGTCGCATTATTTCTTATCGCTTTTCTTTGCGACCATATAGATGGGTATATCGCTCGAAAATATGATAAGTGTTCGGTGTTTGGTGCATTTTTTGATCCTGCCGCTGATTTCATAAGTTTCTTTTGCCTTTTAGTTATTGTTACAGATGCGGGTTTTCTGCCGCTTTGGCTGGTCGGATTAATCGCGATACGAAATATTCTTATGTCACTCCTGGACGAAATCGCACTATATGATCAAGCTGTCATTGCGACTTCGGTATTAGGAAAGTTAAAAGCGGATTTGTTGAATATGCCGCTGGTAGCCTTGTATTTTGCAGGGGTGCTTGCTCCTGCTTATCAAGGGCCGTTCTTAGGTTTATTTACGATATTATTAGTTATCGGCATAGTGTATAATATTGTGATAGATCATAGCGTGAAAAAAGAGATGTTTTACTGTTTATCAATTATTTTTACTTTAATTTTTATATTTATTATTATGAAACCCTCGCCATTCATATTTGAGTGGTATAAGAATGCTTATATAATTCTGACCTGTTTTTTAAATATCGTTTCTTTGATTTTTTACTATGCCAAGTATCAGAGTTTGATAAAAAACAATTTTTAAGGAAGTGATATCAAAGCAAGTAACCTATAGTGTCCCTTGTGAGAAGGCAGCGTCGAAACACGGGGAGATGTAATTTTCATTTTTTATGAAATTTCTTTATTTGGGAAAGTTATCCTTTCGGATACAGACGTACCTTATCTGTGGTCTTATTGCCACGGTGACTTTATGTTTTTTTCTGTGGCCGGCATCGCAGTTTGAGACCGAAATATTTATTCCGGTGGAAATTGTGAATCTTCCTCATGGGCTAACGATAACCAATTTCAATATAAAAGGCATTGAAGCAACGGTTAAAGGCTCCCAAGCGGCGCTTAAAAAAGTGGCGGCACAGAAATTACGCTATTCTGCAGATATTGCCGACAGATTTGCAGGCGAGTTTAATATATCCATTCAAGCGAAGAATATACAGCTTCCCCGCGGCTTGGTGATAACCCAAATCACTCCCCCTTTTTTGACCGGAACAATCGTTGAAATTCAAAGTAAAACGGTTTCGGTTAATATCAAATCGGAGGGCAAACCTGCCCCCGGATTTGAAATCACGGCTTTTACGGCCAAACCTGAAACGATAGTGGTAAAAGGCGCGAAAAATAGTATTATCAATATTGAAAGCATCACTACAAAACCAATTGACATTAACGGACGCTCGGAAACATTTCGTAGCGAACTCGCTATAGATATATCTGCTTATCCCAATATCATTGCCGCACCCAGTATGATTCTGGCCGAAATTGTGGTTCAGGAACAAAATACAACCCAAAAATTTAAGAATATATCCGTTGAGGGTAAAAATTGCGCCTATCCTTTTAGTATCACTCCGGGCTCACTTGATATTGAAGTGAAAGGCCCTGTCAACGTAATTAATAAGCTTGATTTAGGAAACGATTTACAATTATATGTTGATTTGAAGGGACTAAAACCGGGTGTATATGTCAGACGAGCTGTGATCACTATACCTGTGCAATTAATGTTAGTTCGTGTGAAACCGGAAGTTTTCACTGTGAAAATAGGTAATTAGAAAGAGTAATTCTAAAACTGCCAAATAAGATAATGGTCAATTTATGCTATTAGTAATTGATGTTGGCAATACAAATATTGTCATGGGAATTTTTCAAGGGGACCGCCTGATCAAAGACTGGCGAATTCGAACTGAAAGACGCACCACGGAAGATGAATTTAATATACTTGCGGTCAATCTTTTCCATAGTGGTGATATCAAACCGGATGATGTTCAGAAGACTATTATCTCATGTGTGGTTCCACCCATCGTTACTATCCTGGATGCCTTTTGCCGAAAATATTTAGGACATGCACCGCATTGGGTGGATGCTGGTTCTGCACGCCAAATGCCGATTCTTTACAGCAATCCCAAGGAAGTTGGTGCCGACCGAATTGTTAATGCAGTGGCAGCCTATCACAAGTATCACACCAGTTTGATTGTCATTGATTTCGGCACGGCCACCACGTTTGACGCTATCTCATCAAAGGGAGAATATTTGGGGGGCGCTATCAGCCCTGGAATTATGATTGCTTCGGAGGCCCTTTTTAAAAAAGCATCCAAGCTTCCCCGGGTTGAATTATTTGATATTCCTGAAACCGTTATCGGCAAGGACACGGCTGCCAGCATCAAAGCAGGCGTGATATATGGTTATACAGGCTTGGTGGACGCAATGGTAAAGCGTATGCGCGCTGAAATGGATGGGAATCCGAAAGTTATAGCCACCGGCGGGCTGGCAACGCTAATTGCTAAAATATCAACGACGATTGAAAACGTTGAACCGACGCTGACCCTGGAAGGACTACGCATTCTCAGCGCCACTGTGTAAACATGCGGCTATCAGCAAGGCGCCGCGGGAACCTATGGTAGCGCGGGAAGCCGTCCCGCGTCGTTAATAGCCGCACCACGATAAAAAAGCGGTACAGCTTTCCGCTTTACATTTGTCCCGCCTTATGTTGGTAGCCAACATCTCTATAGTCGTTCGAATTACCCGAATTAGAATGACGTTTGTAGAATCAATCTTCCCAAACAATCCGTTTAACCAGATAAAAATCCAGCAAACCCCCTGATACTATTGATTAAAAATCCCTGTTCACGTTTTTTTGCGTCGTCATTCATCAGCGTAAAACCTTGCATCAGGTTGTCCTCTTCCAACAGACGCTCCAGGCAGTCAGTTTCAATATATTCACAAGAGGAACGCTTTATGATATCCCCGATCACCTCTTTCCATATAAAAAGTTGCTTCCGATGTTTTTTTAACATACTTTGAGCGTCATCAGTCAATCCGAAATGGCCGTAGCATAGGATTTGAGGCTTTTGTAAAAGCAAACGGTCGATACTGCCCAGATAGATGTCAAAATAAAAGCGGGGCGGGGTGGCCGGACGCAAATAGTCGTTGGGTTTTTTGATTGACAGACAAACGCCGCCGGCTTCACCGGCAAAAAGATAATCAGATGTAATGAAACTGACATGGTGAGGGGAATGCCCCAGTGTTTCTATTACTGTAATGCCGTCCGATGTCAATTGATCCGCACGAATGAAACGGTCTAAAGCTACCGGCGTAAACGGATGATACTTTTGGGCGGTTTTTCCTAATGTTTTCAATGTCCCCTCCCATAAACGGGAAGGTTCCGCTAAATGGGGAATTCCTTTGGCATGGCATACAATCGGTGTTTGTGGGAAATGGGCGGCAATTTCACCAATGGCACCAGCATGGTCGATATGGATATGGGTAAGCAATATGTAATCAAGATGATCAATGTCGAGCTTGTTTAATGCCTGAATCAATTGTTGAGACGTGACAGCAGGTCCCACATCAACAATAAAGTTTATTTCACCTTTAAACACCCATACACCAATAAAATTATCAAAACCGGTTAAAGGCGGAGCTAATTTTATCAGGTAAAGATCCTGATACAATTGTGAAATTATGGACGGTTCCATTTTTAAGTTATTTTAATTTTTTTAGTGTGTTTTTAAAAGCGCTATAAAAAAGTTCAAATTCAGATAAACTCCGACTGATTGTTTTTTCAAATTGGTTTATACTATCAATATTAATTACCAAGTTAACACTCTTATGATAGGCATTCATGCTGTCCAATGTTCTGAAGCGATCTGTGAGTAAAATGATAAACATATTACGGCGGATAGCCATTTGAAGCCGTTGGATATAAGTCAATACGCCATTCGCATCCGGATTGCGGCAGTCAAAGATTTCATTCAACACCACCATATCATAGGTTTTATAACGCATTCCTTTTAATGCATCCCGCGCCGTTTCGGCAAACACCACACGGTACTCCAATAGTTGCAGCGTGCGTTTAATCTTTCTTTTGATGTCGGGGTCCGATTCACAAACGAGCGCGCTTATGCCTTCTTCTTCATAAAAATCAAACGGTTTTTCATATCCCGCCTCGGTGTCAAAGCCGGTATCGACAAGGGTGGCATCCTCGCGATCGCTTTCGGCAAAACCGGTTTGGGCAAGCACCTTCTTAGCCGATTTGGGCTTTTTTTGAGCTGCTTTTTGCTTGGGACCAATGATTATCGGATTTTTGCATTTGGGACATTTGAGCGTCTTCATTTTTCCTGTCGGAACTTTAGCGTCAGGAATTTTAAATTTGCTTTGGCATTTTTTACATACAACATTCATCGTGTCGACTCATTAGTTAAAAGTTTGAACTTGCAAGTTATTTCTACGTTATTTGCGAAAATATATACTTTAACCAGGTTATGCAGCAACTTTAAGTTTATAATTTGTAACTTGAAGAGGATATCAACCGGCTCCATCATAACTGCGGTCAATTTCCAAATCATCAATATCGGTTGTCGCTTCTCCTCTTTCGCTCTTCACATTGTCGATACCGCGCCCGACAATCCCTTTGCGTGAGGAATATGCCATGGCGGTGTCCTCAGTGATAAAGCCTTTGGCATAAAGATCTACAATATAAGCATCAAAAGTGGTCATCCCATAGGTTCTACCGTCTGTGATAATTTCATAATAGGTTTTACCCTCTGATTCACCGTTAAGGATAGCGTCTTTGACCCTGAGATTGGATCCCATAATTTCAAACGCCGCGACACGACCGCCACCGACTTTGGGTAATAAGCGCTGGCATACGATCCACCGGACCGTATCCGCCAAGCGGATACGAATTTGCTGTTCTTCTTCGATGCTAAACATACCAAGAATGCGGTTAATGGTCTGACCGGCATCAACGGTGTGTAAGGTCGACATCACCAAGTGGCCGGTTTCAGCCGCACTTAGCCCGATCTCAACGGTTTCGCGATCTCGCATTTCACCCACAAGGATAACCTTTGGCGCCTGTCTTAAAGCCGCCCTGAGGCCACTGGCGAAACTGTCATAATCAAGACCCAGCTCTCTCTGATTAAATGTCGCTTTTTTATGCGGATGTTGATATTCCACCGGATCTTCCAGCGTAACCACATGAACTGATTTGCTTTGGTTTATTTCATCCAGAACAGCGGCCAGAGATGTTGTTTTACCAGACCCGGTGGAGCCGGTGACAAGAACAATGCCATTTTTTTCCTTGGCAATATTGAAAAACGCTTTGGGAAGATCCAGTTCCGCAATTGTTGGTATTTTTTGTTCCAATTTACGTAGAACTATAGAATAGTTGCCACCTTGTGAAAAAATATTAACACGGAAACGTGCTTTGCCTGGCAGAGCGTAAGAAAGGTCACAGGATCCCTCCGAAACCAATGTCTCCAGGAGACGCCTGTCGTTGTTGATCAGATTGAGGGCAAACGTCTCTGTCTGGTAAGAAGTCAATTCCGTAAAATTGGGTTCCAAATTTACGGAAACCAGTTCTCCCGAACTTTCAACCTGAAGTGGTTTGCCAACAGTAAGATTTAGGTCAGAAACATTTTTAAATGAATCCAGCATACGGGTGAGTATAAGATCCAATTCCTGTTTTTTCATAGGCTGACTCTCACGAAATTAGAAGTTTTAAGATTTAAGTTTCAAGTGCTTCTACCAGTTTCAATTCATTCAAGGCGCTACGGAATAACGTGAAAATTAACACTTGTAACTTGTAATTTTTGGGCTTGATCATAACTTCGGCCATTTGCCAGATTGTAACGCATTCTTTTAGACTGCGCCATCACTCCGCGACTCCTACCTGACGCAATCTGAAAAAATGCGCTACATTGCAGCCGAAATTCAAAATGGCCGAAACGATGATCAATCCCTAATTTTTACAAATCAGGCATCTGTAAAATCGGTGGGCGGGCTTTTTAACAACGGTCTGAAACGGGATTTGTCATTTGATTTCGTATAAGCATCGTCGCCAGTAATTAAGCGCTTGTTATAAAGTTCCATAATCGCGTCATCCAGGAGCTGCATACCATAGCGCTGCCCCGTCTGAATTTGAGATGGAATCTGATGTGACTTGCCTTCACGAATCAGGTTACGAACCGCAGGAGTGGCAATAAGTATCTCTAACGCCGCAACACGTCCTTTTTTATCTCTTTTTTTAAATAGTACTTGGGCCATAATACCGCGTACACCGTCTGACAGGGTTGAGCGTATCTGGGCCTGCTGCCCTTCAGGGAAAACTTCAATAATACGGTCAACGGTTTTAACGGCACTGGTCGTGTGCAGGGTGCCAAACACCAAATGGCCGGTGGCCGCCGCTTCGATCGCCAGCGAAATCGTTTCAAGGTCACGCATCTCCCCTACCAGGATGATATCCGGGTCCTCACGCAACGCGCCGCGCAATGCGGCGCTGAACGATTTGGTATGAAGCCCCACTTCACGATGATTGACGACACACTGCTTGCTTTTATGAACAAATTCAATCGGGTCTTCCACAGTTATAATATGGTCTTTACGTGTATTGTTGGCAACATCAATAATGGCGGCCAGGGTGGTTGATTTTCCACTTCCGGTAGGCCCTGTCACCAGGACCAGTCCTCGTGGAAGAGACGCCAATCGCGTTATAACCGAAGGAAGGCCAAGATCTTCGGCTGATAAAATATTCGTAGGGATTTCTCTAAACACAGCGGCGGCGCCATATTTTTGCATAAAAAAATTGGCGCGGTAGCGGGCTAATCCCGGAATTTCGTAACCGAAATCAACATCACCTGTTTCTTCAAAAACTTTGATTTTATCTTCGGGAGCAATTTCATACAACATTGCACGCAAACCGTCATCATCCAAAGTTTTATATTTGACTCTTTCCAAGTCTCCATGAATTCGCAGCACCGGTGGCTGACCGGAAACGAGATGGAGGTCCGACGCGCCCTGTTCGTTCATCAGTTTAAAAAATGCGTCAATTTTGGCCATATCAACTCCTCATTATTTAAATATTATATTCTGATCCGATTTCGGTTTTTCAAAAATAGCGGGGTGCGGGCTTAAACTTGCGGGCACTGCCTGAAAAACCAAAATAAAAATACCATATCAGGCGCTTTTTAACAATTTAACTTTTGCGTCCGCCACATTTTCAGAATCCCTCTCCTCTTCCTTGCCCATCTCCAGGAGGCGTGAGTGGGTTTCAATGATGGAGCGAATCTGCATTTCAAGTTGCAGCCGTTGTCTTTTCAGTTCGGTGATATCTTCATGTAATTGAGCCAATCGGTTATGCGCCTTATTCAGCATCTTGCCGGCTTTTAATTCAGCGTCGGCGACAATAATTTCAGCCGATTGCCGGGCATTTTTTTTTATTTGTTCGAGAACTTTTTGGGAGTTTTGCATCACCTGTTTTAATATTTCTTCATGTTCCGGATGTTTGTTTATTTCAGTTTTGAGATGCAGAATTTCTTTTTCCAGATTATCATTCCGATTTTCCAAGTCATTAAACGAATCCGCCATATATTCAAGAAATGAATCCACTTCGCGGACGTCAAATCCTCTGAACTTAACTTTAAACTGGCGTTCACGGATATCAAAGGAGGTGATTATCATTTTTTCTTTCCGGTTATTATCACATTGTTAAAGCAAAGACCGTGCCAGTGATGTCAGACTGGCAACAAGAAACTGTTGCAAAAAAATAATTGCCAATATCACAATCATCGGGGAAAGATCAATACCGCCAAAGTTGATGGGAAGTTTCATGCGAACCCAATTAAGAACAGGGTCTGTGATGTTATTAATGAATCTGACGATAGGATTGTACGGGTCCGGGCTCACCCATGAAAGCACCGCCCTTGCTATAACAACCCACATGTAAATGGTGAGGACCATGGAAATGACTGTCGCTAATGCTCCGATAAAGTTGCCTATAATAAACATTATAAGATTAACCTTTCATTATTGCCTATTGATAAAAGTATCCTTTATTAATAATTTTATCTTAAAAATAAGTCAAGATATTTCAAGTAAAACAATTTCCTCTATTTGCTTTTAATTTCATTCTTAGCTTTTTCATTTATAGACGTTCAAATAATTAATTTCACGACGGTATTGTGTCAGTATATCAGATGACCTTTTATTGACAAGAAGGTGTTAATATTTATATTCAATTACTTTAAAGTGATTTGGTTGAATTAATAGAAAGTGTAGAATGCAAAAGGAGTGCCAGGCGGATGACGCACCCAATAATAAAAATACAGGGCCACAAAATTTATCTGATCAGATTGCTGCTTTTTTTTCTTTTTAGTGGTGTATCAAATGTACAGGCCGATGTGAAGCAGCCTTTCCAATTCAAGGCAACGATAGTTCCTGCCCAAGTAATGCAGGGTGGGAATGCAACGATCGAAGTTTCGGTTGCAATCGCAAAAGGCCATTATCTATATGCTGACAAAACCGATATAACACCTGATTCCATTGACGGCCTATCGTTTGGCAAACTGGACAAACCTGAAGGCATAAAAAAAAACGATCCCTATCTTGGGACGGTTTACACCTATTCCAAACAAGTGATGCTACGGCTGCCAATGCGAGTGGGATCCTCAGTGAAAACAGGAACCGGCACCCTATCAATGGCGATCAACTATCAGGGTTGCACCGCAACGTCCTGTTTCCCTCCTGAATCAAAACTGATAAAAGTTGCCTTTACCGTTGTTGCGTCCGGAGAAACAGTTTCGTCTGGTGATAAGAAGGCGCCCGAAGTGGAAAAGCAGGCCGAAGAATCTGATCTTCATGTAAGGAAAGCCACTGCGGACAATCTAAGCGCCATCGAAAAAGCGGCTGACCGTTTCGGTGTGATCGGCGTATTACTGGCAGCGTTTATCTGGGGACTCCTGGCCAGTTTGACGCCCTGTGTCTATCCCATGATCCCGATAACAGTGAGCGTTATCGGTGCCGGCGCGGGTGGTAAATGGTTGCGCGGACTGGTCTTGTCCATTTTTTATGTGCTGGGGATGTCTCTGACGTATGCGATCTTCGGTGTTGCCGCCGCCTGGTCAGGAAATCTGTTCGGCGCTTATACCGATCACCCCGTCGTACGCATCGTTGTCGCCAGTGTGTTTGTTATCCTGGCCTTAGGCATGTTTGATGTTTTTTTCATTCAGATGCCAGCGTCGCTTTCATCTAAATTCGGAGGCAAAACCGGAACCGGCGTCATCGGCGTTTTTATAACCGGAGCGGTTGCCGGTGCGATTGTAGGGCCATGCGTCGGGCCAATGTTAGTGGGAATTCTGGTCTACATCGCTTCACTGGCCGATAAGCTGCTGGGCTTTTTCATTATGTGGAGTTTTGCGCTGGGCATGGGTATGTTATTCTTGCTGATCGGAACTTTTTCCGGAGCCGCCGCATCATTGCCAAAAGCGGGCAAATGGATGGAGCAGATTAAACACGTTTTTGGCGTGCTCATGCTGGCGTTTGCCTTGTATTATATTCAGCCGCTTCTACCCATCAATATTTTTTATCTTATCCTGGGTGCTTTGCTTATTGGCATCAGCTTGTATTTGGGCGCTTTGGACGCCTTCACCACCCAAGTTACCGGACCCCGCCGACTCTGGCAGGCGGCCGGTATTATCTGCCTGGTGTTAGGCGTCTGCTACACCGCACGTTTTACATTTGATGAACAACCGCCGCGCCAAAATGTCATGGCAGCACAGCGATCCGGAATTCTATGGCAAAATGATGAGGCTGACGCCCTGGCAAAAGCTGAACGTGAAAAAAAACCGGTAATGATTGATTTTGCGGCTGACTGGTGTTCCGCTTGCAAAAAATTAGAACACGAAACCTTCACCCACCAGGATATTATTGCCGAATCAGCGCGTTTTGTTAATTTAAAAATTGACTGCACGGATGCTCAAGACCCGCAAGTAAAACAGTTGCAAAAAAAATATCATGTGGTAGGCTTACCCACGCTGTTTTTTATTAACTCCGATGGTAAGCCGTTATCAGATCAATCGGTTACGCAGTTTGTAACGCCGGAAACGCTTTTAAAACGAATGCGTTCGATCAATTAGCAGATGGAGAAAAATCAATATTTAAATATGTTTCAGAAAGGAAAAATGATGATGAAAAAGAAAACAATCGGAATGGCAGTTTTAGTTACCCTTTTATTGGGAATGTGGCTTGCACCCGGCGCCGCTTTCGCAGACAAGATTAACTGGCTAAAATATGATGAGGGTTTAGCACGCGCTCAAAGTGAAAACAAACATATCTTTTTGAATTTTCATGCCGACTGGTGCGGCTATTGTATCAAAATGGAAAAAGAAACGTTTACAGATGCAGCGATCATCGCCTATCTGAATGAAAATTTCATTCCGATTATGGTTGATTCGGATAAAGAAAAGAAGATAGCCGGAGCGTATAATGTTCGGGCATTGCCCACCAGTTGGTTTTTGGAGCCTGATAAATCAAAGATCAGCACGCTGCCCGGATATGTTGACGCCAAACAACTGCTTAACATTTTGAAATATATCAAAACCGAAAGCTATAAAAAATTGAGTTTTAAAGAATTTATCACCAAATAGGGCCCAATAAATAGGACCAAAAAAATAGGAATAAAACAATGCCGCATGAATTTGCCGGAAACTATAAAATCAAACATCCGCAGGGAACTCAGCTCGCTTCGCATATCGCCCAAGCGCTTCAAGAAAAAGTTAAAGATGGCCGCATCAGTTGTGCCGCCGCTCACCAGATCGCGCAGAAATTGAATGAACCCCCGGAACGAGTAGGGCAAACCACAGACCTATTAGAATTCCGGATTAATAAATGTCAGTTGGGCCTTTTCGGTTACGGAGCAAAGGGAAATAAAGTCGCACCAGCCAAGCAGATTGAGCCGTCTCTTGAAAAAGCGATTCAAAACACCTTGCAAGAGGGCAATCGCTTATCATGTATTTCCATCTGGAAAATTGCGGAAACGCTGGATTGCAAGCGTATGGAAGTAGCGGCGGCGTGTGAGATGCTAAAAATTAAAATATTTGCCTGCCAGATTGGTGCTTTTTAAGAGTGTTTGCAGTTTACACTTTTGAATTGTTTCGCGGATATTGAAGAATGCCTGGCATCCTTCATATCAGTCTAAAAGTAGTTTACACTTTTGAAGGAGTACGGCCTTTAATATACTCGCGAAGGCCATAATTGGTGATTTTATAATTGATCAATACCTTAATTCATAGGCGTAAGACATATTTCAAAATCACCAATTATGACCGTGCCAAGTATAAACCACGAATAAACACGAATAAACACGAATGATTGTTTTTTATTAGAGTTCATTAGCGTTTATTCGTGGTTCGTATTTCTTTATGACTACCCAATTGTTAACCGACAAATGAAGGATGTCGAATGCCTGTTGTTATTTATCAAAGCCTAAAGCAAAAAGAAGAGCAAGGTATAATTCGTCCATTCTTTTACGACTTAGTTTTGTAATGAATGCGCCTATTCTTCCCTTCGAAACTGTTTGAACATGGTCAAGATTGATAGCACAATCTTTTTTCATCCCATCTTCATCGCTTAGAAAAACTTCGGAAGGAATATCACGAATGGTTGAAGTTATCGGGGCAACGGTGACTTCACCAAGATATTTAATCATCGAATCCCTTGTAAGGATTACAACCGGACGTTTTTTATCTGGCCTGTTAAATTTATACCATCGGATTTCAGATCGCTTCATCAATCACACCATACCTGTTCATTTTCCCAGTCACTGAACTCTTCAGGTTGCACAGGGTGGCGTAAATATCCCTCCTTGTGTTTTTTTTCTGATTCTTCTATATGCGGATCAACAAATTCAATTTTTATTAACACTTTATTATCAGCGCGTATTTCAGGTTCTTCTGTCAACGGAATAAATAAACCATTATCAACTTTAAATGCCTCAACAATCATAATTTTCCCTTCAACTTAGGAATGCCGTTTGCGTTTTCTCTTTTTCCCAGCATGCGGTTTTTTTTGCTGTTGTTGCTGGGCTTTCACAATTTTAGCCCAAGTGTCCCGCAGTGTTACCGTGCGGTTAAACACGAGCGCATCCGGGCATGAATCGACCGCATCAGCGCAAAAATATCCGAGCCGCTCAAATTGAATCCGGCCACCCGGCGCAATGTCCGCCAAACCAGGTTCGACTTTGCAATCGGTCAAGGTCTCCAGCGAATGCGGATTTAAGCTATCCGTAAAATCCTGACCGGGTTCGACATCATTGGGGTTTGGGTTGGTAAAAAGATGATCATAAAGACGAACTTCCGCATTTAACGCATGTTCCGCGGAAACCCAATGAATCGTTCCCTTGACCTTGCGGCCATCCGGAGCATTACCGCCGCGTGTCGCCGGATCGAATGTGCAGCGCAGTTCGACAACCTCATCGGTGTGCGGGTCTTTGACCACACCGGTGCAGGTAATAAAATAGGCGTAGCGCAACCGTACTTCACGACCGGGTCCCAGTCGGAAAAATTTTTTAGGCGGGTTTTCCATAAAATCATCCTGCTCAATATAAAGAACGCGCGAAAACGGAACCT
>JAOZRC010000985.1 GCA_029940345.1 Desulfobacterales bacterium | reverse complement strand
GAATTGATCGGAGAGGAACCCCTTTTGATTCGTATTGATGACAAACCTTATACTGTGGTGATGAGAACCCCCGGAGAAGAGTTATTTCACGCAGCAGGGTTCTGTCTTGGGGAGGGGATTGCGGACTCTCCGGACGATTTCACGACCATAGGATATTGTAAAGATATGGATCCGAATGTTATTGATATTCGGCTTAAACCAGAAAGGCGTGAAAAAATTCCGGAACTTCTTGGGAGAAGGGGGTTTGTCAGCCAAACCAGTTGCGGTATTTGCGGTAAGGAGATGGTCAAGGACATCTATCAGATACTGACGCCGGCGAAAAACGGCTTTGAGGTTGAAATTGACCGTATTTCAGATTGCATCAATAAGCTTTCCGAAAACCAAAAATACTATCCGCGAACCAGGGGTTCCCACGCTGCAATCATATTTGATGACCGGCTGGAAATGATCTCTTTTGCCGAGGATGTAGGACGGCATAATGCACTTGATAAGGCAATCGGGAAAGCCTTTATGAACAGGACGCTTTTTAAAGCCAGCATCCTGGTTCTATCTTCAAGGATAAGTTATGAATTGGTTCAAAGAGCTGCCAGAGCGCATCTGCCTGTGATGATCAGTCATTCAAGACCAACCTCCCTTGCCGTCGAAATGGGGCAGTCCCTTAACATGACACTGGCCTTTCCTGCCGGGGAATCCGAATTAATAATCGTTTGTGGCGAAAACCGCATCGTAAGAAATTAAAGTGGAACACCAATCTACCTAAAAACGACCAAACCCAAAAAAAAAATTAATAATAGGAGGATAATTTGAAAATTCTCACAACAGTAAAAAAAGTGGTTGATGTGGAATTGAACATGCATGTGCAAGACGGCGCCATTCTTGAAGACGGACTGCAATACGTTATAAATGCCTGGGATGAAAGTGCGGTGGAAACCGCTGTCCAACTAAAGGAAAAGAACGGCGCGGAGACGACGTTGGTGAGCGTCGGCGGCGGAGACTGCACCGACATGATCCGCAGATGCTATGCCATGGGAATTGAAAATGGGATTCATATTGATGATCCGGCATTGGACTTGGCCGATGCATCAATCTTTGCCAAAGTGTTGCAAAAGGTTTTTGAGGCAGGTGAGTATGATCTGGTCATCACCGGCAAACAGGCTCAGGATACGGATAACGGCCAAACCGGAATCATTTTGGCGGAGTATTTGGGATTGCCGTGCGTCAGCAATGTCGTTGCCATCGACGTGACAGACGAACAACACATTAAGGTGTCCCGATCGGGGGATGCCGGAACCGAAATTGTTGAACTGGAATTGCCTGCTGTGGTCACGGTTGATGTCAGTATTAATGAACCGCGGCTGCCCCAAATGCGCGGCATTATGATGGCCAAAAGAAAAAAAATCAAGGTAATGGATCTGGCTGACCTGGGAACTTCGCCTGATGAAGTCGGAGCCGCTGCGCCTAAATCGGAAGTTGTTGAATTTATGGCATCGGAATCACGTCAGGGCGGGCAAAAATTTGAAGGCGATGCTGCCGAAATCACCGCCCAGGTCGTCGCTCTTCTGGCCAATGAAGCTAAGGTGTTATAACGAAATTTAAGGCGTCAGGAAAAGTATGAATTGAAACCTGAACACTGAAACCTAACCTGGTTCAAAAAAGGAAAACAATATTATGGCTAAAGTACTCGTAATCGCAGATATCAAACAAGGTG
>JAOZRC010000984.1 GCA_029940345.1 Desulfobacterales bacterium | reverse complement strand
TTTCGCAAATTTTAAGGGAATAGCCGGCCTATTGCCATGAAATTTGCGGAAATCAAAACCGCTCTCATGCTTTTGCAGCCGATTTAAGACTTTGCAAACAGGCTCTAAGTAAATAGGGGGATTTAAACATGGGAGTATATGATTTTACAATTTACGATCTGATTCAGAGCAATGCACGCCTTTTTCCAAACCGGCCTGCCTGGTTCGAGGCTGAAAACGATAAAACTGATACCTTTGCCGAATACGGCGCTTTGGTGGATAAACTGGCTTCAGGCTTACAATCGGCAGGCTTGAAAAAGGGCGACCGCATCGGTGTACTGGGCCAAAACAGCCTGAATTATTTTATGGTATATGGTGCGGCAGCCGCGTTGGGTGCCATTGTACTGCCGCTTAACTGGAGACTGTCTCCGGATGAAATTCTTTTTAATCTCAATGACTGTGAGCCAAGATTTATTTTTGCTGATAGCACCTATCAGGAACAGATACAAAACGCCCAAGACAAGCTCGCTTCGGTCAAGGCCTATTATAATTTGCGAAACAGTGACGGTGATTTTCAGAGTTTTAACGCCCTGACCGATAATAATGGAACCTTTGAGGCGGTGGACGTGGCCGCTAATGACGGCTTTGCCATTGTACACACCGCCGCTGTGGCCGGCCGGCCGCGTGGCGCATTGTTATCCCACTGCAATTTGATATGCGCCAGTATGCATTTAACGCATGTTTTTAACCTTGGAGACCAAGATATCCATTTAAACCTGCTGCCCCTGTTTCATGTGGCCGGGCTTCTCATGTCGGTCAACGCCTTTCATGCCGGAATTTTGAATGTTAATATGCGCAAGTTCGACGCTGCCCAGGCCGCTCAACTGATTGCTGATAAAAAAGTGTCGGTGCTTTTTGATTTCGCACCCATCATGGCATCTATCATCGAGCAGGCCGAAAAGGCGTCACTGCCGCTTGATTCGTTACGCGCCGTTATCGGTTTGGATGCGCCTGAAACCATTGAAAAATATCAGGTACTTTCCGGTGGAACATTTTATAATATGTATGGCCAGACCGAAACCGCCGGTTTTGCCACTATCGGACGGTATAACGACAGACCGGGTTCCGCCGGCCAAATTATTTCTTGGGCTGATGTAAAAATAGTGGATGACAACGATGCGCCTTTGCCGATCGGACAAACCGGCGAAATCACCATGCAAGGCCCCATGATTTTCAACGGTTACTGGAATCTGGAAGCGGATACGGCGCATACGTTCCGCAACGGCTTGCACCACACCGGCGATTTGGGCCAGTTCGATGAAGACGGTTTCCTCTGGTTCAAAGGACGCAAAGCGGAAAAAGAGTTGATCAAGCCCGGTGGTGAGAATGTTTATCCGGCCGAAGTGGAAAAAGTGATCCTTCAGCATCCCGCGGTTGTAAAAACGGTGGTGTTCGGTGTTCCCGATCCCAAATGGAAAGAGGGCATTAAAACTGTATGCCAATTAAAACCGGACGAGCCTTTGGAAGCCCGGGACCTGATCGAGTTTGTCGGTGAGCGCATTGCCCGCTATAAAAAACCACAGTATGTCGAATTCACCGATGCGCTTCCGCTTCTTGAAAACGGAATGCCCGATCGTCTGAAAGTAAAAGAAATGTATGGCGGTGGTGAAAGTTGAATTGGCTAAAATCAGGGAAGATGTTCCAAGTGATGTGATTCGATCCGTTTTAATA
>JAOZRC010000337.1 GCA_029940345.1 Desulfobacterales bacterium | reverse complement strand
GATGCAGGAGCATATTTTTAGCGTAGCGTTCATTGATTCGATCGGTTGTTTGGTCAATATATTCAGACCAGTTCATGGACATTTCGGAGGATGCATCCGTAATTTCATAATTCGTCGTATTGACCACCCCCTCGGCTTCAGTCAGGTCTTTGTCTTCATATTCGGACCGAATCACGCAGGATATGAAAAACGGATCGGACATGCACAACGTATTAATCTGCTCGGCGGTTTCGTTGGTGATCGGCTCATTTTGAGACTCGGCATATTTATAAACCGCCTGCAAACCTTCCTCGGGCGTGAGATAGGAATTCATAAAATGGCGTTTCAAACGGCCGGCTTGCAGATATTTACTGATCACCTCAATTAGCCATCCGACATAAGAACCGGTGACTAACATGGGCGCCATTTTGGATTCGACCACACCATGAAAACTGCCAGCCAGTGTTTTGTCCGGACCGATCAGACGTTCTCTGTCAGAATAGATATATTGGGTGATATTCTGGAATTCATCCAGAATCACCAGGATACGCTGATCATAATAGCCGGCAAACCGGTCAGGAGCGGTGTAAGCGGTTTTCCAAACCAGGTCATAACCGCCCTCGGCCTGATATTCGCGTATCATATCAATATCATCGACCAACAATTTGACAGAGTGCGACAGACCGTATTCTCTTATTTCATCCGGTTTCAACGGTTGGCGCACCAACCTTGCATCCTTTTCAAGAAATGCAATATAATGGGATGCAAAAATGCGGTAATAATCTACGGCAAAATAAGGATACCAGATTTTGTTTTCCGGTATGTCATAATAAAATGGAATGACCCCTTTGTTCACATTCCAGAGCATATTGAAAATACGCTGGACAATCGCAGTTTTGCCGCTTTTGCGCCGCGCTAAAATCACCCTGGATTTGGAAAGCAGTTTGGGGATATTGTCAATCCATTTTTCCAAAAGGTTAAACTCTTTGACGCGGCCTACCAAAAGATCAGGATCGCCGATACGTTCAGGTAAAGGATATTGCATGATCAACACCTTTTTAGTTAAAGTCGTTGTCTTTACAAGATAACACCAAAGCTGACCGCTTGTAACAGATTGGGGATATTGGGTAAACTGATGCACAAACACTTTAAGCGGAACGGCTTTCCGCTTTACATTTCAGTGCGAAAGGCATGCAATTTGCCAGGATGCACGGCGGAAAGCCGTTCCGCCTTCGGCGCATTGCCAAATCCGTAATTATCTGAAAGAATACATGTGACGGGAATAAAGGTCAAGACTTGAAAATATAAATGACGGCTTATCCGTTGATTCCGTCCTATTGCAGACGCTGCTCTCGAATTATCAAAATGATAATTTTCCACACTGGACATATCGCCTCTTTTTAACCCCCGATTGTTGATTCCATTTGATATTGACTTTACAAAGCATATCAATATATAAGACGAAAGCGGTTTAAATGTTATTCACATAAATTGATTAAAGGAGGAAAAAGATGAAGCAGAGACAGGCAGTGATTGTACTGATTATGGCACTGGTGTTGTTAATGCCGGTATGGGGTCTGACGGCTGATTTGAAAATCGGCCTGAAAAGCGAACCCAGTTCGATGGACCCGCATTATCACAATCTGACGCCCAACAACATGATGTCAATATGGGTGTTCGACAAACTGGTTAAACAGGATCATAAACAAAACCTGAAACCCGGGCTGGCGGTCTCGTGGAAACCGGTTGATGATTTGACCTGGGAATTCAAACTCCGCAAAGGTGTAAAATTTCATGATGGGTCTCCGTTTACCGCCGAGGATGTCAAATTTACCTTAGAGCGCGCTCCCAAAGTGCCCAACAGCCCATCCTCGTTCTCAAGCTATATCAAGCATATTAACAAAATTGAGATTGTCGATCCACTGACGATTCGGTTGTCCACCGCCGATCCTTTTCCGCTCATGCCGACTTACATGGCAACCTTTACGATCATTTCCAAAAAGCATGGTCAAGGTGCCGAGACCAAGGATTACAATTCGGGCAAAGCCATGATTGGCACCGGACCGTATAAATTTGTCGAATGGGTTCCCGGGGATCGCATTGTTTATGAACGTAATGAAAACTATTGGGGCGGCGCAGAGCCGTGGGAAAAAGTGATAGTTCAACCCAAGACCAACGCTGCCGCACGCGTGGCCGCGCTACTGGCTGGCGATGTGGATATGATTGATTTTATCCCCACCGCCGATATCGAAAAACTCCAAAAAAATCCTGAATTCGCCATTTCAAAATCGGTTTCCAACCGGGTGATCTATCTTCATATTGACAGCGATCGAGATGTTTCGCCTTTTGTGACGGATAAAGATGGCAAAGCGCTGGACAAAAATCCGCTTAAAGATGTTCGTGTGCGTCGGGCAATTTCCAAGGCGATAAACCGGCCGGCTATCGTTTCACGTGTTATGGAAGGCAACGCCATTGCCGCCGGACAATTGCTGCCCGATGGTTTCTTTGCCATCAGCCCTGATCTGAAACCCGAAAAATTTGACCCGGAAGGCGCTAAAAAGCTTCTGGCCGAGGCGGGCTACGCCGACGGATTCGGACTGACCATCCATGGCCCCAACAACCGTTATGTCAATGACGCCAAGATTTGCCAGGCTATCGCCCAAATGCTGACCCGTATCGGCATCAAAACCAAAGTGGACACCATGCCGAAAAACGTATTTTTCCCGCGCGGCACCAAACTTGAATTCAGCTTCATGTTGGTTGGCTGGGGTTCCGGTACGGGCGAGCCGTCCTCGCCTTTGCGCGCGTTGTTGCACACCTATAATAAAGAAACGGGCTACGGCGGCACCAATCGAGGCCGTTTTTCTAACAAAGCGCTTGATGAGGCGCTTGAAGAAGCGTTACGCACCGTGGATCGTGAAAAGCATAAACAATTGCTGGTTAAAGCCACAGAAATCGCTATGCAAGATTTGGGCATCATTCCACTGCATTACCAGGTGAATATCTGGGGAATGCGCAAAGGGCTGACATTTACAGCACGTACGGATGGTTACACCCTGGCCTCGGCTGTGCGGGAAGCGAAGTAAATCTATCAATCTGTACGGTTGCTGATATGTAGGGTGGGCAATGTTTTGGCACTTATTTTGTTTAGCGCGGTAGATTAGGCAAAGCGACAGACTTCGTTAAAAGAAACAGCCTTTGCCCACCGATTTTTATTAAATGGTGGGCATCGCCGACCTGGATTGGTGCTATATTCAAAGTTTGTTTTCCGGCAATGCCCACCCTACATTAAATTCAACCGCACAAGTCGAAATTTTTTAAACAGGCTCCCTATGCTCGTCTTCATTATCCGCCGCACGTTCCAAAGTGCGGCGGTCTTGCTGCTCATGTCGCTATTGGTGTTTATTGGGGTTTACGCCATTGGCAATCCGGTGGATATTTTGATCAGCCCCGAAGCGACGCCCCAGGAATACGCGGATGCAGTCAAAGCCCTGGGCCTTGATCGCCCTATGTGGGAACAATACGGGGTGTTTTTCATCAATGCTCTGAAAGGCGACTTGGGCAATTCTTTCGTTTTCAACGAGCCGGCGCTGAAATTGATTGTACAGCGTATGCCCGCAACCCTGGAATTGGCGTTTGGGGCCATGTTTATTGCGGTGATCCTCGGCATCCCCCTGGGCATGATCGCCGGCATCAAATCCGAAAGCATCACCGGCCGTGCAATTATGAGCGGTTCGATTCTCGGTTTTAGCCTGCCGACCTTTTGGGTGGGCTTGATGCTGATTATGCTTTTTGCCGTTATCCTTGGATGGCTCCCGGCTTCGGGACGCGGCGCCTGCGTTGATGTCTGGGGCGTGCCAGTCAGTTTTCTCACCCTGGACGGTCTCTCCCATATTATCCTGCCAGCTTTTAACCTCGGCCTTTTTAAACTCTCTTTAACCATCCGGCTCACTCGCGCCGGAACCCGTGAAAATCTACAATTTGACTACGTCAAATTTGCCCGCGCCAAGGGATTGAGCAATTTCCGGGTGATCGGCGTGCATGTGCTTAAAAATATCCTCATCCCGGTGGTTACGGTGCTGGGTCTGGAATTGGGTAATGTGATCGCATTTGCGGTTGTAACGGAAACGGTTTTTGCATGGCCGGGAATGGGTAAATTGATCATCGATTCCATCGGCGTGCTGGATCGGCCCGTTATCGTCGCCTATCTGCTCATTACGGTGGTGATGTTCATTTTGATCAATTTTACAGTTGACATCCTGTATTCCATTCTTGATCCCCGTGTCCGCCTGGGAGATATAAAGGCATGAGCACACCTGAAAACCATCCTGTTCCTGATCAGAATGCGGAACTGAATGTCGTTTCTTCATCGGACGTTGAAACGCCCCTGCGCCGCTTTGTATCTGACTTTTGCGAAAGCAAGGTCGCTTTGGCTGGCTTGGCTTTGTTTATCATGCTGATCGGGATTGCGATTCTGGCACCTTTCTTAACCCCACAGGACCCTTACGATCTGGCGCAATTGGACATTATGGATAATCGCTTGCCGCCCGGTGAAAAAAATATGGCGTATGGATACACCTACTGGCTGGGGACCGATGACCAGGGACGCGACATGCTAAGCGGCATCTTTTTCGGTTTGCGCACCAGTCTGAGCGTTGGCGCTATGAGCGCCTTACTGGCATTGATATTCGGCGGCTCCATGGGACTGACAGCCGCTTATTTCGGTGGGCGCATAGACACCTTGATCATGCGCATTGTCGATATACAGCTCAGTTTCCCGGCGATTCTCACCGCACTGGTGCTTCTCGCTATATTGGGGCAGGGCGTTGACAAAATAATCATCGCCCTGATTGCCGCGCAGTGGGCGTATTACGCCCGCACTGTTCGGGGAACCGCCTTGGTTGAGCGTCGCAAGGAATATATCGAAGCAGCCGTTTGCCTGGCATTAAGCCATAAGCGGATTGTCTTTCGGCACTTGCTGCCCAATTGCCTCCCACCGCTCATCGTGGTGGCGACTGTTCAGGTAGCGCACGCCATTGCGCTGGAAGCCACCCTTTCGTTTTTGGGCCTCGGCCTGCCGATTACAGAGCCTTCGCTGGGACTTTTAATTGCCAACGGCTTTGAGTATATGTTAAGCGGCAAATACTGGATCAGCTTTTTCCCCGGTGTAGCACTTTTAATTACAATTGTGAGTATCAACCTGGTGGGCGATCAGTTGCGTGATGTTTTAAATCCGAGGCTGCAAAAATGAACGACGAAGCGGTTACCCTAAAAGTCGAAAACCTGCACACCTCTTTTTTTACCAAAGCCGGTGTGGTCAAAGCGGTGAACGATGTCAGTTTTGCGGTCCGCAAGGGTGAAATTCTCGGATTGGTGGGTGAATCCGGATGCGGTAAAACGGTCACCGGTTTTTCAATCCTCGGTCTGATTGATCCGCCGGGGCGCATCGCCAGCGGACGCATTCTTTTCCAGGGGCGCGACCTGGTGTCAAATTCGGCAAAAGAATGGCGCACGATACGCGGCTCCCGCATTGCCATGATCTTTCAAGACCCGATGATGACTTTAAATCCGGTGCTGCGGATTGACACCCAAATGATCGAAGCCATCTTAGCGCATGAAAAAATATCTCGCGACGCTGCCCGCCAACGCGCCCGCGACGCCTTGAGCCAAGTTGGCATCGCATCCGCGGATGAACGCCTGCGCGCTTATCCACATCAATTTTCCGGCGGAATGCGCCAGCGCGTGGCCATTGCCATCGCTTTTCTTAACAAACCCGATCTGATCATCGCCGATGAACCCACAACAGCCTTAGATGTCACCATCCAGGGACAAATTCTGCATGAAGCCCAAAGTCTATGCTGCGTCTCGGGAACTGCCGTTATCTGGATTACGCACGATCTCACCGTAGTGGCCGGATTAGCGAATCGTATCTGTGTGATGTATGCCGGACGCATTGTCGAACAGGGCGGCACGGATGATGTCCTTGATCATCCGCTGCATCACTACACCCACGGTCTGATAGGATCAGTTCCGAGTCGCAACCAGCGCGGCAAACCCCTTTTCCAGATCCCCGGAATGACGCCATCTTTATTGAACGTCCCCCCGGGATGCGCTTTCCGTGAACGCTGTCCCCGCGCCGATAAGGAATGTATGCAAACGCCGGAGTTAAAAATCCTGTCGCCCGGACGGGAAGTGCGTTGCGTGCATCCGCTTATAAACGTCTGAATTAAGCAATTCGTTTTAGCGTATGGTATCGGCAGGATAAATACCCAATGAA
>JAOZRC010000336.1 GCA_029940345.1 Desulfobacterales bacterium | reverse complement strand
AAACGCCATCTGTTTCGCATGGCGGGTGAAGACAAAGTTTACACCGCAGGCAATCAGAAACTGATTGTGGAACTGCACGGATGGAAAATCAGTCCGTTTATCTGTTATGATCTGCGTTTTCCGATCTGGACGCGCAATCTCAATAATGCCTTTGATGCGGCAATTTTTATTGCCAATTGGCCCGAAGTTCGCGCGCATCACTGGAAAAACCTTTTACGTGCACGCGCAATTGAAAACCAGTGTTACACCATCGGCGTTAATCGTGTGGGAACCGATGGTAATAATATCAGCTATAGCGGTGATTCATCCATTATTGATCCGCTGGGTAACATCAGTTTTCAAAGCGCGTATGCATCCTGTACGTATACAACGGAGCTATCCGCTGCAACCCTTAAAATGGTTCGCGAAAAATTTCCCGTGTGGATGGATGCCGATGTTAACGTCTAAATGATGTAAAGGGGCACCCAAATGACCAAACGACACCATATTTTTATTTCCGTTTTTACGATTTTTTTCATCACGATGTCTATCACTTGCCACAGTGAGAGCATTGATAGGCAACCGGCACATGCACCTGTAAAAATAAGAAAAATCGAAATGGCGTCTCCCAAGGCAACCCGGCAGAAACAGAATAATGAACAGTATAATGATCCGATGTTTCCTGAAACCGTCACGCTTTGCGGCGAAAAAATTCCGCTTGAAAACCGACGCGTCTGGGAGATGCTCGACCGTGAATTTACAATTGCGGTCTGGAACCAGAGGCAGGTCTTTTTATGGCTCAAACGCGCGGCGCGCTATTTTCCATATATCGAAAAAAAACTGGCCGAAGCCGGTATGCCGGATGATTTGAAATATCTGGCGGTTGCCGAAAGTGACTTGCAAACGGCGGCGCGTTCTCCGGTAGGCGCTCTGGGCTATTGGCAATTTATGCCTTTTACGGGCAAACGCTTCGGTTTAAAAAAACGGTCAGATATGGATGAACGCCTTTGCTTTGAAAAAGCCACTGGAGCCGCGCTTCAATACCTGAAAAAATTGGAAGGCATGTTCGGCAAGTGGACACTTGCGCTGGCAAGTTATAATTGCGGTGAGAGGTGCCTTCAAAATGCGATGGACGAGCAGCATGTCAAAGACTATTTCCGGCTGAATCTGCCGGTGGAAACCGAGCGCTTTATTTTTCGTATCACCGCAATAAAACTGATCCTGGAAAACCCGCAGTCTTATGGCTACAATATCAATCCCAAGCATGTTTATCAACCGCTTAAAATTGACATACTCAACGTAAACCTGAAACGCTCGGTTTCCATGGTTGATTTTGCTTCAGCCCTTGACACCGATTTCAAAGTGATCAAAGAACTCAACCCGCATATTTTCGGAACCCGTCTTCCCCAGGGAAGCTACCAACTGAACGTTCCCCAGGGCGATGGGGTGCGTGTTGCATCAAGTCTAAAACGACTTACCCCGAAAGCTGCTCCTCGAACAAAAAAAAGCAAAACAACCTACTATCGTGTGAAATCGGGGGACAGTTTAGGTGGAATTGCCACTAAAAAGGGTGTTTCGGTTAAACAGCTCAAGCGTCTCAACAAACTCAAAAGCTCACATATCGAAGTCGGCCAAAAACTGCGGCTAAGATAGCGATTGGCCGTATAGATGCTCAGATGATCACCAGTTTAAAGTCAACTACAAGGATTTTATGTAAAAAAGGATTTATGATGAAACGCTTTTAATCCTTGTAGTTATAATGAAAGGAACCCGATGCAAATTGCCCCAAAACAGCAGCAATTGCTGCGAATGCTTCCCGGTGTTGACCGTATCATGGAGCACTGCCGGGATGAAAGCGCTATCAAGGATACGCCCAAATCAGTTCTGCTGGCTGCGGCTCGCGCCGTAGTTTCCGGCATGAGAAACGATATTTTAGATAAAAATCAATGTATTACCGAAGATGAACTGTTTGAGCCATACATACTTCAACGCGTTAAAGAACATATTAAACAGTCGATGACGTTTAATCTCAAACGGGTGATTAATGCCACCGGCGTCGTGGTGCACACCAACCTGGGACGCTCTATCCTCGCACCCGAAGCGATTGAAAACATGATTGCAGTGAGTAGCTGCTATTCCAACCTTGAATTTGATTTGGCCAAGGGGCAACGCGGTTCGCGCTACAGTGCGGTGGAAGATATCCTGTGTGAAATCAGCGGTGCCGAAGCAGCAATGGTGGTGAACAATAATGCCGGGGCGGTGCTTCTCTGCCTGGAAACAATCGTTCAAGCCAATTCGGCGCGTAAAGAAGTGCTGATTTCCCGTGGAGAACTGGTGGAAATTGGCGGCGCATTTCGTATTCCGGATGTAATGGCCAAAAGCGGTGGTATTTTAAAAGAAGTGGGGGCGACCAATCGCACCCATTTGAAAGATTATGGCAATGCCATTACCGATAAAACTGGGCTTCTGTTAAAGGTTCACACCAGCAACTACAGCATTGTCGGTTTTACATCCACCGTAGCGCTAAATGAGTTGGTTGAGTTGAGCCTTGAATCAGACCTGCTGACGATGGAAGACTTGGGTAGCGGCAGTTTTATAGATTTTTCCCAATACGGTATGCGTAAAGAACCGACCGTACAGGAAGCGGTCGCGACTGGTGTTGATGTTGTCACGTTTAGCGGCGATAAGCTCTTGGGGGGCCCCCAGGCCGGGATCATCCTGGGGAAAAAAGCATTACTTGATAAGATCAAAAAAAACCCGCTGACGCGCGCGTTGCGCATTGACAAACTCACTCTTGCTGCGCTGGAAATCACCTTGCGCTACTATCGGGATCCGGAAAAAGCGCGTGAAAAACTTCCCACGTTAAATATGCTGACGATTCCTTATAAAGCCATTGCCACGCGAGCCCAGCAACTGGCTGATATGCTGGAAACGATTAAAGATGAGCGTCTGGAAATTAAATTTTTAGACCGCTCTTCCAGGGCTGGCGGCGGTGCCCTGCCGCTTCAGGATATTCCCAGCCGCTGTCTGGGTATTATTATTAAAGGCGAATCAGCCAATTTTATTGAAAATTACCTGAGAAACTATTCACCACCGATTATCGGACGAATTGAATCAGAACTTTTTATCCTGGATTTGCGAACCGTGCAGCAAGATGAACTGAATATGATTCAAAGCGCTTTTACCGACATGCTAAAAGGGGCCGGGAATGAGCCAAAATAATAACGAATTTGAACGCAACCTGGCATCATCGTTGCAATTTCTTTTTTCCAAAGCGAATGCTATCAGGCCTGGAGATCCTAAAACTGGCCAGGCATCCACAAAACTGACAGACCTGACAAACGTTTTTCCATACCGTCTTGTGGGTTCCGATTTTGTCAATTTAGCGCTGTCATCTCTTGCTAAAGCGGACAATTTCGGCGTGTTATTAATTCGACCGGATGACACTGGGTCGGAAGAGGCCTTGGCTGACAATGAAAACCAAAAATCACTGTTGGTTGATATTGCGCTAACGATTAATGCGCTTTGTAAAAGTTCCGATGCGCTATGGGGCCAGTTAAATGATGATCTTTTCACATGCTTTTTCGCAAATAAGGGCGAGGACTTTTGTCTTCGACAGGCCCAAACCTTTCAATCCGATTTGGCCCAAATTCGTACGGAAACGGTTTGCATTGGCGCAGCGGTGTATCCAACCCTGACTTATACTAAAGAGCAGATTCTTGACAACGCCTACAAAGCGTTGAATCATGCCTTGCTGGTCGGTCCCGGAAACATCGTTGCCTTTGATGCGATCAGCTTGAATATTAGCGGGGATACATTTTACCAGGATGGTGACTTTCAAGGTGCGATTGAAGAATTTAAGTACGCACTCTTAATGGATGCATCCGACATCAATGTTCACAACAGCCTCGGCGTTTGTTACGGCGTTTTGGGTGAGCATGAAAAGGCCCGGCGTTATTTTGAAACAGTGATTCAATTAAACGACCGTGAAGTGATGGGATGGTATAACAACGGATTAATTGCTTTACTTACAGACGGCGATAAGAAGAAAGCACTTGACTATTTTTCCAAGGCGGAGGCATTGGTGCCGGATCTTTTTGAAACAACGTTTCAAATTGGTAAATTGCAGACCGAACTGGGCAATTTGGAAAAGGGCCGCATCTACCTGGAAAAAGCGCAAAAAATAAATCCGGATGCCGGTATCGTATATTCATTTATGGGGGAATGTTATTTGGCCGCCGGCATGACCGAAGCGGCTATTGCCGCTTATAAAAAAGCGATCAAACACAATCCCAATGATGCCGCATCATTGTCTGACTTAGGGAGCCTTTATGATACACAGTCGATTAATCCGGAGATTGCCAGGGTCTATTGTTGCCAGAGTGTTGAAATCGCACCGCAAAACGGGCTTTTCAGGCATCGTTTAGGGCAGTTGTATTTTAAAGCAAAGGAATTTGACAAAGCGCTGGAACAATTTCGTAAAGCCAACGGCTTAGGGTTTGACAGTGTTGATCATATTCAAAAATGTGAGGTTGAAATACCTGATATTGAACGATGATGCTAATGTTTGTAAAAAAATAACCAACTGAATTTAATATATTTTATGATGGATTCCTTGACAGTAAAGCTATCCCGCTTTATTTTGGCAGCAAAAAAGAGAAAGTGTATTAATATATAAAGGAGAAATCAATTTGCCAATCTATGAATATCATTGTGATCAATGCGATCACGACTTTGAATACCTTGTTTTTAACGCTCAGGAACCGGAGACATGCCCAACATGTAACAGTTCGCAGGTTTCCAGGCAGATGTCCATTTGCGGCTTTGTCAGCAAAGGCGCCGGCGGCGAAACGGTAAGCTCTTCCGCATCGGCGAATTCCTGTAGCGGATGTACGGCAACCAGTTGTACAAGTTGTGGCCATTAATGAAAAAAACGATTAAAATCGGAACAAGAGGCAGTCTGCTGGCGCTTTGGCAGGCTAATTGGGTGAGAGATGCGTTAATAGCCCATCACGCCGGCCTGAATATCGACCTGGATGTCGAATTGGTGATTATTAAAACCAAAGGCGATAAAATCCAGGACACCCCGCTTGCCCAAGTGGGCGGCAAAGGCCTTTTTGTAAAAGAGATTGAAACCGCGATGTTAGACGCTGAGATTGATCTGGCGGTGCACAGCATGAAAGATATGCCCTCTTTCATACCGGAAGGTTTACAGATTGGCGCGATTCCCCTGCGCGAAAATCCGCACGACGTTTTAATCAGTCATCCCCGTAATCCGTGCATTTTATCCCGGCTTGATAACGGCGCTCGCATTGGCACATGCAGTTTGAGGCGAGCGGCTCAATTGCTGCGTTTCAGACCGGACTTTAAAATCATGCCATTACGGGGAAATCTGGACACCCGCCTGAAAAAACTCGAATCCGAAAATCTGGACGCCATTATTTTGGCGGCAGCGGGAGTGCTGCGTCTGGGATTGGGCGATCGTATCACCGAATATATAGATGAAGACATTATGCTGCCGGCGGTTGGCCAGGGCGCACTCTGTATCGAAACCAGGGCTGACGATCCTGTGATTGAGCCACTAATAAGGCATCTCAATCATCCGCCTACTCATATTGTTGTTACGGGGGAGCGCGCGTTTCTGAATCACCTGGATGGCGGCTGCCAGGTTCCCATCGCCGCGCACGGTCATACGGATGGCCAAACCTTTACGTTAACCGGATTGGTCGCTGCGGTAGATGGCCAGACATGCCTCAAAGATACGGTCAGGGGGCCAGCGCAAAATTCCGCAAATATCGGCGTGGAACTGGCTCAACGTCTTTTAGCTCAAGGCGCCCGAACCATATTGGACGAACTATAGAATGTAGATAAAATGAAAAATCTGGCATCCTTCAAAATAGCCTGAATGAAGTTTACATTTTT
This sequence comes from Desulfobacterales bacterium, assembly GCA_029940345.1. GTDB lineage: Bacteria > Desulfobacterota > Desulfobacteria > Desulfobacterales > JAUCGF01 > JAUCGF01. The sequence continues at coordinate 362 of JAOZRC010000336.1, read as the reverse complement.
TTTATATCGCCCCTACGGGACTTGTTGTACTAGAAAGCATCTTTCTATAGATATTATGTCCCTAACGGGACAAAGTGTAAACTGACTAATGAAGGATGCCAAAAATCTTTTCATTTTCCAAATATGAAATAATTTTCGATCTGTGCAATTGAAATTAAAATTCCTTTAAAGCTCCGTAGGAGCGGCATATTGGTAGCAATGAATCGTTTTCAGTTTATGTCAGAGCCCTGTCGGGGCGGCTTATTTGTAATAAAATCGGTTTTCGAGCTATCATTATTCGAAATCTGAAATAATTTAACAAACATTTCAATTCGATTTTCGATGACGAACATGCCGCCCCGATGAGGCTCCGACTGATTTCA
>JAOZRC010000983.1 GCA_029940345.1 Desulfobacterales bacterium | reverse complement strand
GGAATATAGCTATGCTATAAACCGTATAAAATCAAGCCAAAAGGAGGATGTTATGCCGCTGCAACGCAAAAAAAGAAAAAAAAGTGGCCATGGGCAGAACGACGCCAATCTGCAATTTGCAACCGCAAGATGCGCGTTATATCTCAGGCGCTATTTGAAACATAGCGCGTTTATCAGTGAAGAGCTCATCACGATGATCAGTTGGACCCTGATTGATCAAAAAGAACGTATTTTCGATTTTTTTAAGGATGACGATCTGTCAGATGAGGACCCCGATGATCTTCTTGATGTAAATGATCTTCTTGATGAAAATGAATTACAGGACTCCCAGTATTCCGATCTCGAAAATTTTCTTGTCGAAAATATCAAATTGAACGAACTGCGTCGGTTTAAAAGATTCATTATCGGATTGCTGGATGAAATGGCAAGGGCTGCAAACCGCAATACAGGCTCCGAAATTGAGCAAAATCTCATTAAGCTGCAAGAGTTGTTGAATTTATCCCAACAGGAAGTCGATTTTTGCCTCTTTTTCTTTATCGCCAGTGTGTATGATGAGCCTGAAAGTTTTTTCAGCCATCATTTGAGCTGTAATGAATACAAGGGGCGCCATCATTTGAAGAAAATGCTAAACATCAGCAACAGCATAATCGAAAAAATTTTAAACGGCGCGCTGGTCAAAGCGGGATTTCTTGAGGCAGAGCATTATGAGTGGAGTCTGTCCGGCGATTGCGTCATGTTGATTCAAAACAGCTCTGACAAAACCTTTGCGTCCCATTTTTACACCAAAACCAGTGTGAACACGCTGCCCCTTGATCGCTTTTTTATTGATCGTCTCCAGACCGAATACGTGTTAAACCTGTTATCCGAAAAGCGGAAAACATCGACCCATATCCTTTTGTACGGCGCGCCCGGCACCGGCAAGACCAGTTTTGCATACAGCCTTGCCGAAAAACTGCAAACCGCTATGTATGAAATTGTGCGAGGCAATCAAAACACGGCGGTAAAGCGGCGCGCTTCCATCATCGCATGCCTGAACCGGACAAACACAGGCAAAGGCTCAATCATATTGGCGGATGAAGCGGATAATTTGCTGAATACGCGCTTTTCATGGTTCTATCGCGGCGAAACCCAGGACAAAGGATGGTTGAACCAACTGCTTGAAGAACCCGGCGCCCGAATGATTTGGATTGCCAATGAGATTGATCGAATTGAAGATTCGGTGCTGCGACGGTTTGCCTTCAGCATCTGTTTTAGAAAATTCAATCGCAGGCAGCGTATCCGTTTATGGAACGGCATTATCGACCGGCATTCGGTTCAGGATTATTTCACTGCATCCGATATCACTGCGCTTGCGGAAAAATACCAGGTCAGCGCCGGTGTCATCGATCTGGCGTTGACCAAAACCGTTGAGGCCGCACCGCCCGACCGCGCCCTGTTTTTAAAAAATATTGAGATGAGTCTGACCGCACACCAAACGCTTGCCAATGGCGGCATCGCACCGCTCCGCAAAGACCGGATTGAGAACAATTACTCTGTTGACGGCTTGAATGCGCAGGGCGATTTGAAAGCCATGATAGCGCAACTGGAACATTTTGACCGATATCTAAACCGCCCTGATGACTGCATGATATTGAATATGAACCTGTTGTTTTACGGGCCTCCGGGTGCCGGCAAAAGCGAACTGGCGCGTTACCTCGCTCATCATCTCGGCCGCGAATTGAT
>JAOZRC010000335.1 GCA_029940345.1 Desulfobacterales bacterium | reverse complement strand
ATTACCTGGCAATGCCCGGATTGCGGCGGGCAGAACGGATTGGGGAATCAGTGATAAATTTACTGTGCTGTCAATTGACGGTGTGCAGCGGTGTATTATCACCTTCCTTTAGCCTTTTGACATTAATGATCTGAACGTCTATACAAGGGGCCAAACGATGAAAAAACTACCCATAGGCATACAAACATTCAGCAAAATAAGAAGTGGCGACTTTATCTATGTCGACAAAACCGATATTGCTTTGAAATTAATTCAAAACGGAGAATACTATTTTCTCTCGCGTCCAAGAAGATTCGGTAAAAGCCTTTTTATAGACACCCTAAAAAATATTTTCAAAGGCAATAAAGCGCTTTTTAAAGGTCTGTATATTTATGACAAGTACGATTGGGAGCAATCCTATCCGGTGATCAATATCAGCTTTACCGGAGGCGTGATACAGGACAGGCCTTCACTTGATGAAAAGATCAATAATCAGCTTTGGCTTGCTGCGGATGAATTCGGCATCGAATTTCAGTTCAGCAATATTTCAGATAAATTTTATGAACTCGTCTTAAAAATCTACAAAAAATTTAATAAAAAAGCGGTGATACTGATAGATGAATACGACAAACCGATATTAGATAATATCACTGATACGGAAGTCGCTGTTGAAATGCGAGAGGGATTAAAAAACCTATATTCCGTCATCAAAGACTGTGATGAATACCTTAAATTTGTTTTTCTAACCGGCGTGTCCAAATTCAGCAAAGTTTCAATTTTCAGTGGTTTGAACAATTTGCAAGATATCACAACCGATGAAAGATATGGGGTCATCTGCGGATACACCCAGGATGATTTGGAAAGAGAATTTCATGAATATTTGGCGGATTGCGACCTTGATGAAATCAAAAAATGGTATAACGGCTATGCATGGCTCGGGGAAAGGGTTTACAATCCATTTGATATCCTTCTTTTCTTGGACTCTCCATCAAAAATGTTTAAAAATTACTGGTTTGAAACCGGAACGCCATCTTTTTTAATAAAACTTTTGCGGAACAACAGATATTTTATCCCTGAGATTGAGCAAATTGAGGCGGGTGAAGAGCTTATCGGCAGTTTTGATATTGAAAATATAAAAGCGGAAACACTTTTGTTTCAGGCCGGCTATCTGACGATTCGCGAAACGATGCAATTGGGCGCGGAAATCATACACACGCTGAAATACCCCAATCTCGAAGTAAAAAAAGCGCTTACCGATTACATTCTTACGGAACTGGTGTATGACATCGCCAAAAAAAACAAAAACAAAATTTCAATCTATCGCGCGCTGCAAAAAGGCGAGCCTGATAATTTCAAAGATATTTTTATCGCTTTATTCGCATCTATCCCTCACGATTGGTACAGAAAAAACAGTATCGCCAATTACGAAGGCTACTACGCTTCGATTTTCTACAGCTATTTTGCCTCTCTCGGACTCGACGTCATACCTGAAGACACCACCAACCATGGCAAAATAGATATGACGCTGAAATTTGAGGGCGTCATCTATATTTTCGAGTTCAAGGTGACCGAGTTGGTAAAAGATAATAATTCGGCTTTGCAGCAGATCAAGGACAGAAAATATTATCAAAAATATTCGGATGTTAAAGATATCTATCAGATAGGCATCGAGTTTTCCAAAGAGGAAAGAAATATCACCGCTTATGAATGGGAGAAAGTGTGAAGCAGAGAATGAAGGATGGCCCAGGCATTTAGCTATAGTGCCAAAATCGTTTCAACCTCATCCAATACCGTAATATGATAATCCGCCTGAAGGGATCGATTATTGTATGCAATAAAACGAACGCCGGCCGCCTGAGCGGCGATTTGGTCCAGTTCTGAATCGCCGATATAAATCATATCGTCAGGGGCGCAATTAAAATGCGCTGAAATTTTATTGAGCGGCTCTGGATGGGGTTTGGGATTGCTGACATCCCTGGCGGTAATGACGAGATCAAAGAGTGGGGTCAGATCGTAGGCAGTCAGAACAAAATCCATCGTATCCGTGCGATTGGTGGCAATGGCGGTTTTATAGCGAGGTCGAAGCCGCCTAAGCAGCGGTTTTAGATACGGCTCTATTCGCATATATTTTAAAAATGGTTGGTAATCCATGGATTTGCGAAAGGCATGCACCTCTTCAAGCCCCTGCTCATCAAACAGATACGCCACGGATTCATCCACGGTATGCATGTGAACAAAGTTGAACTGCGACTCGGTCATCAAGGGCCGACCAAACCGGCCTAAAAGAGAATTATAATACGCTTTGTTGACCTCTGCAGTGTCAAACATCACGCCATCACAATCAAACGCGACAACTTTAATGTTTTGCATGTTTATTATTCTTAACCCATCACGATGACGGGGTGTGTTGGCGGTTGCTCAACACACCCTGCCAATCATACCTTTCTACTAGTGCAACCCCCGGGATTCCAGATTTATTCCAAAGCGATGACAGCGCCCGTAAGGGCGTCGGAAAAGCAACGCCTTACGGCGCCACTACAAACCGAGGGACGAACTTCCGGGTTGCAGTACTACTCTTTGGCCGCAGCTTTATCTTTTGGTGATGGCGTTGCTGTTTTTTCGGTTTCAGCCGTGCCCGAAGGTCCTGTGGACGGATCCGTGGTCGGCTTGGCCTCTGTTTCCGGTGTCTTCGCTTTTACCGAATCCGTAGCCGCATCTTTATCCTTTGGTGACGGCGTTGCTGTTTTCACGGGCACAGCCGTGTCCGAAGCTCCTTTGGCCGGAGGCGTCACCGTTGTCGGCATTGCCTGCTTGGGTTTTTCTTTAGGTGTTATTATGACGCCTGGCTGCGTCAAAGGAGATCGCGGCGCCTTTTTCAGATCGGGTTTTTTCTTTTCACGAGGCTTATCGAGAATATCACCATACACATGAATTTTAAGTTCCGGTTTTACTTTGCTATCAGTTTTAATGATAATCGTATCTGAATATCGCCCTTTGGTTTTTTTCAAATTTTCGACAATCAGTTCATAACCGGCCTGCTCCTGATCGTTTAACGGTTTAAGTTCAAAGCGAATATCCTTGCCTTTTTGTGCACGCACTTCTAAAATTTTAAAAGGATACTTGGCTACGGGGATAATTTTGACGGTGCTTACAGGCGCCATGCCGATCAATCCGCGCAATCTGACATATTTGGGTTGAATTGTGACGAATTTTTCAACCGCCCCAGATACTTCCAGTTTAATTTTAGAGTTCTTTTTGTCATTGGTGTAAACGGTGATCGGTTTTCGGAGAGTTCTTCCGCCATAACCTCTTGTGTTTACGCTAATACTGATTTTTCCCTCGCCACCGGGAGGGATTTGTTTCGTATACGAAACAGCCGTACACCCTCAGCCGGTTTTTACCTTGGTGATTTTCAGAGGCGCATCCCCTTTATTCTGAATCATAAAATCATGAAGCACTTTCGCTCCATCCATTGTTGATGGGAAGGAAAAGCGTTTTTGGGGGACGAACGCCACCGGAGCAGTGTCATCAACGTTTTCTGTTGGTGACGCCGACACAGTTGGGAAGGGAACCTTTGGGTTTTCGGTTGGCGTCGCAGAAACCTTCGGCTGCGTCTGGTCAGCAGCTTCCGTGTTTGCAGCGGCGGGCTTTTCAGTTGCTTCGACAGCTGTACCCAAACAAAATGCGATGCCAAGCATCAGTGTAATAATAAAATGTTTTCCATACATAATTAAAACTCCTTTCTATTTTTTACTTCTTACCATTTCTTTGATTCGTTGAATATGACCTCGTCCCAATCCCTTTACTTCGCATCCGAGTTCGAAATAGCGCCGTATGGAATCATCATCCAAAATGCCGAAGCAATCAATCACAGCACAGGGATTTCCGACCATGCGCACAACGTCATCAGGCGCAAGATTCAGGTAATCATCATGCCGAACGGCGATAACAACCGCATCCACACTTTCAAGTGCGTCGCTCAACTCAGCCTGCATACGGGTTTTAGCGAGACCCTCCTGGTTACGGAAAAAACGTGCCCAGGAGCGGCCCGGTGATGGATAGACATCCTGCTTTTCAAGCTCCCACCAATGTTTGACATACGGGTCATGCATAACCACCTCGCCGCCCATTTCAGTCAATTTCCGAACAATCAGTTCGGAACCGCTATAGCGGGTGTCGCCAACATCTTCACGGTAGGATACGCCTAAGAGTGCTGTTTTAGACGCCGCCACAATTTTACCCATATTCCGAAGCGCATCACGCACAAGTTCGGTCACATGTAAAGAACGCGTATCGTTAATGTCGATGGCCGAAGGGGTGATTTTGAAAATGTCATCATCAAACCCCATCAGCGTGTTGTAGGCCCATACACCCAGTCCGCCATCTTTGGGAAGACAATACCCACCGATGCCAGGGCCGGGGAAAATAATATTAGAATGGGTCGGACGCACTTTAATGGCTTTGATAACCTTAAGCAAATCCACCCGATTGCGTTCGGCAAACCGGCTCCATTCATCCAGGAAAGCCAGGATCGTGGCTCGGTAGGAATTTTCCACAATCTTGCATGTCTCACTCTCAATGGGTTGATCCAGCACGGTGAGCGGAAATTTATCAACATTGATAACCTTTGAAAGAAAATCAGTGACTCGTTCCCGGGCCATATCATTAATTCCGCTGCATACGCGCCAAAAATCGCGTACGGACGCAACATAATTGCGGCCCGGCATGACCCGTTCGTAAGAATGCGCCAACAGCGGTTCGGCGTTTTCCAAGCCTCTCCGCTTAAACGCTTTTTTCATCGTAGGATAGGCCACATATTCCGTTGTTCCCGGCGGAACCGTGGTTTCTATCAACACCAAACAATCAGGCCTAATTTTTTCAGCGATCACTTTTAAGCTGTCTTCCAGTGCCGCAATATCAGCATGACCGTTTTTAACATCCCCCAACGTTTCTTTGTGGTAGTCGCATTGAACATCCACCACAACAACATCCGCCAACGTCAGGGCATCATAAGTAAAGGTTGCTGTCAGACTTTCTTTCTCCTTCACGCAACGTTCGATAAGCGGGGCCACTTCCGGGTCTTCGGCTTCCACGGGCGCAATGCCACGGTTCAGATAGGGAATTTTCCAAAATGAGCGCACCGATGGGCGCTGCATGCCAATCACGTAATAATACGGTTCGCCGGAATCGGGATCGGTCGCGTCAGCCACAACGCCTGCCATCACCGCTCCGACAAAGCCGACGCCCATGACCACCACAATTTCGCGGTTCATGGCACGTTGGGCAGCGACTAATTTTTCCAGGCGTTGAAACTCGGCGTCGTATTCCGCATCTTGGGGCAAAGGAAACGCCTCTCCCTTCGGGCATGTTGATACGGAATTATTCATTTCTTCAGTCAATTAACGTTCCTCCTTTAAGAGAATACAAGCTTCAGCTTGGGTTGCTTGTGATGCAAGCTGAAGCTTGCACTCCTCACTTTTATTTATATAATTGTAACTTATTTAGCGGTGTGTATTGTTATTGTCAAGAAGTTTGCATCTTTGTTTAATATGAATTTGAATCATAATTCAGTATCGGGCTATCTCAGCTTGATTGTTTCCAGATACTCCTTAACACCGCCAGTCGTAGCGATAAACAACCTTGAACCTGTCATAAGGGTAAAGGTGTCATCTGCATTGCCACAAGTCCTGGCAAATTCCGGGCCGATCACGACCGCGGGTTCCGGCGCATCGGTTTTTTTCGCCAAGGCGCTGACATACATATCAAGACGATCCCTTAGCACCTGAAAATAATTGATATCCTGACCGATCATCAGTTCGGTTGTTTCAGACAGGCTCTTTGAAAATTGAAAAACCGCTTGCCAGTAAAGGGCTGTGAGCTGATTTTTCTGAGAGCTGTTTTCCAGGTAAAAGGATATGCTCCAACCGACGCTGATAATTTTCAATATCTGAAGTTCATATTCCACCTTACTTCGATTGATGTCAGCTTCTTCAGGCAGGTTTGCCATCAGCCATTTTATGTCTTTACGCGTAATCGCAAAATCAAGCAGATCCTCGCCCGCCTTTTCAATTGCTGATTTTTCTTTTTTTGAATTGGCCATTATTCTTCTGAATTACCTTTTTGGGTTGCAAACCTGGCGGTCTATACAAAAATTGATCATATAGTCATCGGATTTAGGTTTGTTCTGGCATGATTTTTGCCCCAAACCAATATGGATATATTATGCTATTCTGATAAACAATTTGTGGCATCCTTCATTTGTTGGTTTACACTTTTTAATGTAGGGTGGGCAGAGTGTAAC
>JAOZRC010000334.1 GCA_029940345.1 Desulfobacterales bacterium | reverse complement strand
TATAAGATTAAAAGTAGTTTACACTTTCCTCGCTGATCTACAAGGATTTAATTTAAAAAGGATTTTGCGGCTACCAACATAAGGCGGGACACATTCAATTCAGTTGCTCGTTACGAGGCTCTGCCTCGTAACGCACAGTGGCAGGCTCTGCCTGCTGCAACGACGTCTTGCGCAGGAGGCAGAGCCTCTGATTACCCGTTACGAGGCGGAGCCTCGTAACAAGCGGAAGTGTCCCGGCTTATGTCGGTAGCCGATTTTGCAACTGTTGTTCTTTGATATATGGCCTGAACCTAAACGATAATCACGGTCTTAATCCTTATTAAACTGAATCCTTGTAGTTTCAGGAAAGTGTGAACCGGAAAATGAAGGATGCCAGATTTTTCAAAACTTCGTTTTTCGTTTGAATCGGAAAAAAAATACAGCTCTGTTTTGCTGCTTAAAAATCCGATTTACTGCTTATATGAAAGGGGAATTGAACGGTCTTTGTCTGATGATATGCTTATAACCAATTGTGATGTCATTTAGTCAACTCGAACAGGTAGCGTTTCTGAAGACTTTGATGCCATCCGGGCTGTTCAAGCAGCCGTCTGGTCAGATTAATACCAAGCTCTGGCAAAAATATCAATAAGCATGTAAAATGATTTACCAAAGCGTTAGAAGCGAACGACATTCGCTGCCATGTATCTCTTCAAGACGAATATATTTCCATTCTTGACACTCCGCTAAAAACCGTTTACGGTATTGCAACTTTAGTTTTATCAGGCAGCACTCGCAGGCTGTAAACTTTGCTCTTCGTTATCCTGGCAAAATCAAAATTGAATCCGTATAAAACAAACAATCCGGAAAGGATAAAAAAATATGCAAACATGCCCGTTTTGCGCCGAACAGATTCAGGACAAAGCCATCAAGTGCCGGTATTGCGGCGAGTTTCTTGATGGAAGAGACAAACCGGCCATGTATCCGGCTTATTGGGGATACGAATACAAATCCGAAACCACACTGCTCGGCCTTCCGCTGGTGCATGTCGCTAAAGGCGTTGATCCGGCGACAGGACGTCCCCGGATCGCCAAAGGCATCATCGCAATCGGGAATATTGCAATCGGGTTTTTATCTTTGGGCGGAATTGCTTGCGGAGGGATTGCCTTTGGCGGGGTCAGTCTGGGCGTTGCGGCCATCGGAGGCGTTGCCATCGGCGGCCTGGCGTTTGGCGGTATGGCTCTCGGTGCTTTTTTTGCCGCAGGAGGCATGGCCCTGTCGTTCATGTATGCGATTGGCGGATTGGCCATTGCGCCCCATACCATCGGAGCCTCAGGCGCGGACCCCGAATTTGTAAACATGCTGGATAAATGGCATCCCGGAATCAAGGAATCCCTCGAAAACATGCGGCGTTAAAAAAGATAGGCCGAGCGGATTTTATAGAAGATGCGGATTGATTTCAGACGGAGCAATACTTCGCATACGCCTCACCGGAAAGCGTATCTATGGGGCTTTCATGAAAAACCCTTCCCTGGTGGATAATATAAGCCCGGTCGCAAATCAGGCGGGCAAAATTCAGATTCTGTTCGGCCAACAGGATCGACACGCCTTCATTTTTCAATTTTTTGATTGTCCGGGCCAGTTGCTCAACGATGACAGGCGCTAACCCTTCGGAGGGTTCATCTAAGATAATCATTTCGGGATTGCCCATCAAGGTGCGGGCAATGGTCAGCATTTGCTGCTCCCCACCGCTTAAAGCGCCTCCTATCAGATTTTGCCTTTCAGCAAGGTTGGGAAACAATTCAAACAGTCGTTCAGCCGTCCAGGGTCGGTAACCTTTGCGGGGTGGCTGTTTGCCCACTTCAAGATTCTCCATGACAGTCAATTGGGTGAAAATTCGCCGGTCTTCCGGTACATAGCCCAGACCCAGATTGCAGGTTTTATGGGGCGGCAGATGGTGAATGGGGATACCTTTAAAGGTGATTTCGCCGGTTTCAGGCGGCGCGATTCCCATAATGCTTTTAAAAGCAGTGGTCTTGCCGACGCCGTTGCGCCCTAACAATACAACGATTTCACCGGCGAGGATTTTAAGATTCATGCCGAATAAAATCTGCGCTTTTCCGTAAAAGGTGTTCAGCGCGTGAACCTTCAACATTATCTCGTTGGCTCCGTTTGTCATGGTGTTTTCTGATTTCATTTCCTGGAAATCTAGCGTTTTTCCAATCGCGCGGTTTCCGCCGCACCCAAATAAATCTCCTGCACTTGGGCATTTGCGTGAACTTCTTGCGGCGTTCCTTCAGCCACCAGTTTTCCATGATTAAGTACGATTATTCGATGGGCATGGGTAAACACAACATCCATATCATGTTCGGTGAACAGCACGCCGATATTACGCGTCTGAACGATTCCGGAAATCTGTTCCATCAACCGGGATCGCTCGGCAGGCCCCATACCGGCAGTGGGTTCATCCATGAGCAGCAACCGCGGATCGTTTGCCAGGGCCATGGCCAGTTCCACCCGTTTCAAATCGCCATAGGCGAGTACACCGCAGGCGTGGTCACGCTGTTTTTCAATTCCCACTAATTTTAGCAGTTCCATGGATTCATCGACATAGAGATTGCGGACTTTTTGAAATATGGACAGCGTGCGCCGGTGAAAAGAGAGCCGGGCCATCTGAACGTTTTCCAATACGCTCATGGAAGCGAACGTGGCGGTAATCTGGAAGGTGCGTCCCACACCGAGTTGCCAGACGCGATGGGGCTTAAAGCCGGCGATCTGCTTGCCCATGATGACAATAGAGCCTCTATCCGGTTTCAGTTGCCCGTTAATCAAATTGAAGCAAGTGGTTTTTCCCGCGCCGTTGGGGCCGATCATGGCTAGCAATCGGCCTTTTTCCAGATCGAAGCTAACGTCGTCGACCGCGCAAACACCGCCAAAGGATTTGGTGAGATTGCGAACTTTCAGAACTTTTGACATTAAACTTAAACACTTCCTTTATTTTTCAGTTTACATTTTTCAGGTGTCAGATGTCAGATGTCAGGACGTTGCTGCTGATCACTGAATACTGAAATTTGAACCCCTCATTCGTCGGTTGGTTCGGAAAAATACCGTTCTGTTTTGCTGCTAAAAAAACCGGCGATTCCCTGGGGAAAGGCCACAACCAGTATGATGAAAATGCACCCCAATACTAGCTGCCAAAATTCGAAGCGGGAGATCTGATCGTGCAACCAGGTAAACGCGGCCGCTCCGGCGATGGGCCCGGACAGGGTTTCAACGCCCCCTAAAAGCACCATGAGCAGAAAATCGAAGGAACGCGAAATGGCCATTTCATCCGGGAACACGCTGCCTTTGGAAAAAACATAAATACCGCCGGCCAGGCCGGCAAAAGCACCCGCCACGGCAAAGGCAAACCATTGGTGGCGTTTCTGATAAATGCCAATAGAAGCTGACCGCAGGGCCGAGTCACGGCAGGCGCGCATGGTGTAACCGAAAGGCGTAAAAAGCAAATGCCGCATGGCCAGAATCCCGCCCGTGCATAGCACCATGGTCAAGTAATAAAATACGATGCGGCTTTCGGCCCAATCAGATGGCCAGATACTTAAAATGCCATCGTCGCCCCCGGTGAATTCTTCCCATTGAAAAACAATCGACCAGCAGATTTGCGCAAAGGCCAGGGTGAGCATGGCGAGATATACACCGGATAAACGCACGCAGAACCATCCGATGATCAGCGCAAGAAGGCCGACGGCAAGGGGCGTAAGCAAAAGCGCCAATTCCATGGGGGTTTGAAGGTGATAAACCATCAACGCCGCGGCATACGCACCGCCTCCGAAAAAAGCGGCATGACCGAAAGAGACCATGCCGCCGGGGCCCATCATAAAATAGAGACTCATACTTGCAAGGGCCAGGATGGCGATTTCAATTAACAGAACCAGTTGAAAATCACCGGCGAAAAGCGGCGCCAGAATAATACCCAGCACCAGAGCAGCTCCCAACCATTTTAATCGTACAGAAGCGGGCTTAAGCACAGCACCGGATTCTCCCGCCGGTTCGTGGGGTGCAAGTTCGGCTTTACCGAATAACCCGTAGGGCCGAATGACCAGAACCACCGCCATAACCAGAAACATCATGACCAGCGTACTTTGGGGCAACACCAGGATGCCAAAAGCGGTCAACTCACTGATAATCAGGGCTGCCAGGTACGCGCCGGGAATGCTGCCCATACCGCCCACAACCACCACCACAAAGGCGGAGGCGATAACGTTGAGGTCCATGAGCAGATCGGCGCCACCTTTGGGAAGTTGAAGAGCGCCGCCCAACCCGGTCAAAAAAGACCCCAGGAAGAAGACACCGGTAAACAAGCGACCCTGATTTACGCCTAACGCAGACAGCATTTCGCGGTCTTCGGTGGCCGCCCGCACCAAAACCCCCCATCGCGTTCGATTCAACACCATCCAGATCGCGCCCAGGATCAGCAAGGCTGCAACGATTAACGCCAGGTCGTATTGCGGCATTAACGACCCCATGATCCAGACGCTGCCATCCAGTCCGGGACATCTGGGGCCTAAAAGGTCTTCCGCACCGAACAGCCAACGGGACAAATCCTGGATAATAAGGATGATGCCAAAGGTGCCCATGAGAAGAAACAGTTCCGGTGCGTGATATAACCGCCGCAGCAATAGCATTTCCACGATGACGCCGATGATTCCGACAATCAAAGCGGCCAGAAGAACACCGATCCAGAAGGACACGCCATCAGAGGGCAACCAGGCAATCAGATAATACGCTGTATAGGCACCCACCATGTAGAACGACCCGTGGGCAAAATTGACGATTCGCATTACACCGAAAATAAGCGTCAAACCCACGGCGACCATGAACAGACCGGACGCATCCGCCCATCCGGTTAAAAATTGTGCGACGTAGAACCCCAAGTTGTTTACCTATGACTGCTATTTCCCGCGCAATTGCATGACTTCCGCGTCACTTGGCAAATAGTCCTTGCCGTCCAGAAACGTCCAATCCTTCATAATACCTTTGCCGTCTTTAAGGGCAGTGTAGCCCACAAACGCCCCCATGGTGGACTGATGGTCAATCTTGCGATAGGTAACTGTTCCCACGGGTGATAAAAAGCTTAATCCCTCCAGGGCGGTGATCATCTTTTCGGTGTCCGTTGATTTAGCCTTTTTCAAAACATTGGCTACGGTCATCATCACGTTATAACCTACTACGGAGCCGTTGCGCGGGTAGTCATTGAATTTTTTTTGGTAATCATCCAGGAATTGGGTGTGTTCCGGCGTCTTGATGTCATACCAGGGATAGCCAGTGACCAGCCAGCCTTCGGGCGCTTCGTTTTTCAACGGATCCAGATATTCCGGTTCACCGGTCAACAGGCTGACAACAAAAACATCTTTAAAAAATCCCCGTAGGGAGCCTTCCCGGACGAATTTGGCCAGATCACCGCCAAAAGTGACGTTATAAATCGCTTCCGGTTTGGCATCAGCCAAAGCCTGGATTTCCGATCCGGCGTTAATTTTAAACAATGCCGGCCATTGTTCGGCTACAAATTCAACATCCGGTTTTAAGGTCTTCAGGATTTGCTTGAATGCTTTGACAGCGTCTTTGCCGTAAGCGTAGTTGGGTGCGATTGTGGCCCAGCGTTTGGCCGGATTTTTGGCCGCTTCGGCAGCCAGCATGGCAGCCTGCATGTAGGTTGAGGGTCTCAAGCGAAACGTATAGCGGTTGCCCTTGGCCCACACCAACGCGTCGGACAGGGGTTCGGCGGCAACATACAGCACCTTGTTACGTTTGGCGAAGTCGGTTAAGGCTAATCCCACATGGGAAAAAAAGGAGCCCATGATGAGGGTGACTTTGTCTTTTCGCAAGAGTTCCTCGGCAATTTTTACGGCTTCACCGGGTTTCCCGGCGTCATCCCGGGAGATAACTTCGATTTTGTTACCGTTCACACCGCCAGCAGCGTTGATCTCTTCCAGCGCCAGTTTCCATCCGTTGCGGTATGGAAAGGTAAAATTGGTCAGTTTGCTGTAGGTGTTGATTTCGCCAATTTTAATCGTATCCGCGGCCGGTGCGGCCGGCGGATAGGAAAAAATCGCTAAAAAAACCATCATAATAATAACAGTTGAAACAATTCGAATGATCTTCATTTTTATAGTCTCCTTTCGGGGTTATGGAATGTGGCAAACGACTTGGATGTTGTTAATGATACTCAATTTGGCATCCTTCATTTTTGGGTTAACAATTCGAAGGAGTGCTGAACCAAAGGTTTAGCATTTTGCGCTTGCCTA
>JAOZRC010000333.1 GCA_029940345.1 Desulfobacterales bacterium | reverse complement strand
TATCATGCTCTCCTTTTTTTATGAGTTATTCTGATCCGATTTTGGTTTTTCTATAATAGCGGAATGCGAGCTTCAGCTTGCGGGCGTTTTATTGAAAAACCAAAATCGGAATACTATATTCCCAATCAGCCTTCTAACAAATCCCCAATTCGATAAGGTACTCATATATTCCCGAACTTTTTAATTTCAGACGCATAAATTCAGAAATGGTTGGTTGAAACGGACGCTTTCTCAGATGCATTTTCGCCTCGGTGAGTGTCCTGGAGCCTTTCTTGGTGTTGCAGGGTTTGCAGCAGGCAACGCAGTTGTCAAAATCGGTTTTACCGCCTTTGGACAATGGCCTTACATGGTCAAGCGTCAGGTTTTTACCTTGAAAACCACAATACACGCATCTGTGCCGGTCACGGACCAAGACGTTTTTCTTGCTAAAAGGAACTTTGCTCCGGTAAACCATACGAACGATTTTTAACAAAACAACAACGGCTGGTACTTTAAACACTTTTTCAACACATCGTACGACCTGATCCGAGTATTTTAAAACCGTTACTTTTGGGCGATAACCAGATTAACGGCTCTTTTCCAGCAAATCGTGCCGAGAAATGAATAATCGCCATTCAAAACTATACATGAAGCGTTCATTGAAAGAAGTTTCCTTTAAAATTATAAATTTGGAAAGTTAGAAGTTAATCATCGTTTGGGGCATTGTTTCTACTATCGCAAGGGTGCAAAGCACGCAAAGGTATGGATTTATGTTTGTTTTTGCACATTCGCGAGATATAATTTTAGTAGATTGGACCGACGATGATCATGGCCCGCATTCAAAACTATACTTGGCACGGTCATAATTGGTGATTTTGAAATATGCCTTACACCTATGAATTAAGGTATTGATCAATTATAAAATCACCAATTATGGCCTTCGCGAGTATAACAATGTGTGAAATTCACGACCGTCGGTCAGACCGTGACTTGTAGGCTGGATCGAGGAACGAAACCCAGCATTTTTAATAACTATATCACACCCTTTATCTGGGTTTCGTTCCTCAACCCAGCCTTCATCAGCACCACAACCGACAGTTGTGAATTACACACACTGACAATTCTTAATTTTTTATTGAAACTTGGAAGATACTGATTTTATTGCGCCTCGTTTTAGGCCAATATTCCAAAATGATCATAAAAAAAGCCCCTTACAGCATGTTTTAATACCGCAAGGGGCTTTTGTGACAACATACTGGAACGAATATTACTGCACCGGTTTTCCCTCTTTGTACAAAGCTATGGGAATCGAATTCCATACACAGGTTACATTATCAGATGGGGGTATTACGTAATTTGTCAAACGATGCTTTGAATAAGCAGCTTGTAATCCTATAATCATATCGTTTGTTCACTTCGATGCTAAAAAGACCATTTTTGCATAAAAGATGTATTATATAGCGTTGTTCAAAGAAAGTCAATATAAAATAACAGTGCACTATTTCCACATGACTCTAACGGCGGGGATGGTGACGCTATCACGCTGGCTGCCGGCAACACGATTGAGCGGATCAATTATTCCGGAAATCCGGAAAAACCGAAGTCGGACCGGTAAAGACTCAGTAAGACATCCAAACCTTTTCTGTGCGAAAGTAGCCCGGTTGCCTTTCAATCCTGATCCAGCGCCCCGGAATCCAGCGATGTTTCCGATTATAATGGCCCGGGTTCCATGTTTTTTCACACACAGACGGGACCCAGGTTTTTTGCCATTCCCAATGACCGCGAGATGGTCTCGGAGGACAAGCCGGGGCAACATATACCTGCTGCGGAGGACAAGATGGAGCAACATATACTTGCTGCGGAGGATATGCCTGATAATAAGCCGGTCGTGAATGCCTCAGCGAATGCCTTGAATGCCTTGCATGATGAAACAGCGATCCCCCAATAATAGCAGCGCCTACACCGATGGCAACGCCTTCCCAGCGATGCTGTTGGGGACTTCCCGCCCGGGCTGGAAGCGCAGTTACGGTCCATGCCAAAACGATGCTGATAAACAAAATGAATAACGTTTTCTTTTTCATAAGAAACCTCCTTTTAAAGTGTTAACGTTTATTCATTAGACACCGTTTTTATCATAATGTTCAAAAAGAATTTGAAATAATAAAAATAATAACGCCTCCGCTATGCTGGGGACCGCCAACAATAATCCGTCCTCTATTTAGAAGCTGAATGATGGTTTGAAAAGTTGGCTGCCCGTTTTTAAAAACCGCCAGTTTTAGCTTGGCGCGGTTGCCGGCGACTCCCAGGGGCGTGATTGCTAAAACCCGGCCTCCGGGCAGGGGCGCTTTGCCTGTCTGACCTGGTACCAGGCGCTTATGGGTCTTATTCACAAGACGATAGGAGGAATAACGAAATGCGGCTTGCAGTTCCTTTATCTGCCTGCCAATGCGAGAATCAACGCCGTTTTTCCCATGAGACGCCAAAATGGTTGTAACTGAAATATCAAATTGGGACGCCTGCGAAATAGCGGTCATCATTATTGAAAACGACGCCAGTAGCAGAAGCGTCTTTCCGATTGTCAGAACGATTTTAATTTTAAACTTTTTCATTGTACCATAAAATAGTTTCATGTGAATTAGGCGTTTGCATGATCATCACAGCGGTTGTTTCCCCACTGAATGAGTCAATGATGGCGCTCGGAGCGGTCGCCACCGATGTCTGCACAGGAAATCTGCGAATAGGCCCGTCTGAATTCAGAAATGTAAACCGATATGAAAAATAGAGCAAAAGAAACACAACAGAAGCCATGGCCGTGACCGGAACCAGAATCTTTTTAGAAAAAAGCAAGCGCTTTATTTTGTCCCGTATAATTTCATTTTTTTGATCTATCTTTGCAAGTACATTCGTTTCAAAAGCTGACGGATTGATTCGTGATGTGTTCAGATTTATATAGTTTTTAAAACAGGAAGATAAAAGCTGATTGTCATTGACCGCTTTACGGCAGTCCGGGCAGTCGCTAAGATGTTTTCTGATCCGCTCGGCTTCATCCGGTCTGACTTCCCCATCTATAAACTGAGATAACATGATCGGATCAATATGGCAAAGACTCTTTGGCATTTTTAGCTTTCTCCTTTTAAGAGCGCTTTTATCAGTTTCAGACGAGCATGATAAAGTCTTGAACTGACCGTACCTCGTTTAATGTTCAAAACACGCGCAATCTCATCATAAGACAAACCTTGATTCTCTCTGAGCACAAAAACGGCGCGCGTTTTTTGAGGAAGCGCCTTTAATTGTTCTTCAAAACGCAAGGCGAATTCCTTTTCCTCGTAAAGATTAGAGGGCGAAAATTTTTCCGAGCCTAACTCCGGCGGGTTAATCGTTTCGCCAGATGTTTCCTCGGTTAATGAGCGGTGTTGCCAATTAAATCTGCGTTTCCATTTTCTAAGCTGATTCAGACTCTGATTGACAGTTATGCGATAAAGCCAGGTTCTAAGGCCGGATTTTTCATTAAATGAATGAATATTGCGGTAAACTTTTATGAAAACTTCCTGAACAATATCCTGGCTTTCTTCACGGTCTGATGTGATGCCGTAAGCGACGTTGACTAAATCAGCGCGATATTGGCGAATCAGCGACACAAAAGCATCTTCATTGCCATGTTTAAGACGCTCGACCAAAAGATGTTCGGCGTGTTTATTTGCTTTCACATTATTAGACACCGTTATGGATGGAAAATTCAATCGAAGCCGAAGCCTTTTTTTATAAAACGGTTCTCATCTTTTCTTAATTGGGACAATTCATCATAAAAATTACGCGCCCAGCGATAATAACGATCATTTTTTTTCGGATTGACGCGCATCAGTTTTTTCAGATGCGCCTGGGCGGCGCCGGCATTGCCGAAGCCTTCCCAAAGAATTTGGGCTTTTAGCAACAGTGCTTCGGGAAAATCGGGCTCAATCGCCAGAATCGTATTGACATGATTTAAGGCTTGTTTATGAAAGCCCTTTATTTTAGCACACCTGACCCGATGCAGTTCGATATTGATTAACTCCTCACGGCTCCACTGGCCTTCCCGACCGGTGCCGTAAAAAGCGTTAACTAAAAATTCGCTGGTTTTATCTCTGAATTTGAAAAAGACTCGAAATGTTCCTGAAATAGTATCCAGGCCGGCAAGCACCATGCCGGGAAAAGAATCGACGTAAAAATCAATGATGACGTTCATGCCAATATCTTCAAGTAAATGCCTGAGGGGCGTCGGTTCCTTTTTTATGGCCATGATTTACATACCTGTCTGCGAGCGTGCCTCAATATCGGGGTAGAAAGATCACTGATAGTCAGGAGCTACCGAATCGTGTGAATGGCTTCAGGTGGAATATAATAATCAACGGTGTCGCCCACCGATGGCCGGTTTTGACGATACACAGATTCAGACATGATCATTGTCAACCACACCCCCGAATCGACCACCATCCGAATATCTTTGTTTTCCCTGATGATCTGATGCACCTTGCCTTGCAATTTGTTTGACGACGTTCGGGGCTTCATTCCGCATTCCGATTTAATTTGATGGGGATCAATAAAAATGCGGGTGCGTCCGTTGCCTGAGTACGTCTTTGGCAAGGTTGTAAATAGGGAAACATCATGATTTAGGTTGCATAGCGTGTGACCATTGCGGTCATGCGTCACCAGAACGGAAAAAATATTTTCGTAGTTGGCGGCCACAAGTTTGCCATAGTCTAAAACCAGGGTTTTATGAGCGATACCAGCCGCTTGGGTGCGATCGTGGGTCGTAAATATGATGGTGATACGCCGGGTCGCATTGATCTGCCTGAGAATATTGATAATGATCGCCTGATTTTCAATATCCGTGCTGGACGTCGGTTCATCGCATAAAAACACTTGTGGCTTTAGGGCCAGGGCGCGCGCCAAAGCCACGCGCTGGGTTTCACCGCCTGAAAGAGTGCACGCCGGCGCTGTCATAAAATCGCGCATACCGACCAGTTCCAGCGACTCTTCAATGATGCGTTCTCTTTGCCTGGGTGCGATTTTGCGAATCTTGAGACCGAATTCCAAATTTTTAAACACTGTCGTGGTGAATAAAATCGGATGCTGATCCACCATCACGACATCCCGGCGCAATGCCTGAAGCGATGATGAACCAAACCGCACGGGCTTTTCACGAAAGTCAATTTTGCCGGCGGAAGGCGTTTCCAGAAAACCGAGAATATTTAAAAGCGTTGTTTTGCCGGCTCCATTGGGACCGAGAAGGGCATAGATACGGTTTTTTTCGATTTTCATGCTTGGAATGTCCAAGACCGTACGACTGCCATAAATTTTACGAATCCCGGAAAGTTTATACACCGTCATAGCCGACTTCTTCCTTGAAAAAAATGGAATAACAGATTCATGCCAAAACTAAAGCACAGTAATACAAGTCCCAAGGCAATAGCAAGCGTAAATGAGCCTTTATCGTATTCCAGAGCCATTGCCGTTGTCATGGTGCGCGTAAACCCCCTGATATTGCCGCCTAACATCATACTGATGCCAACTTCTGAGATGACGCGGCCAAAAGCCGCTATGACAGCGGCTCCGATTCCGAAACGGGCTTCGCGGAACACGACCCAGGCCGTTTGAATCCGGTTGGCTCCCAGCGTCATTGCCGTTTTGCGGTATCTTTCATCAATGCGGCTGATGGCTGAAATGGTAAAAGCCGTTACGACCGGGATGATCAGAATCAACTGACCAATAATGATCGCTCTTTGGGTGTAGAGCAGATCAAAGGGGCCGAACACGCCGCGACGTGAAATGAATGTATAGACAAACAGGCCGATCACAACGGTGGGCAACGCCAGCAATGTATTTAAAATCGTGATCACCATGCGTTTACCCGGTGCATCGCCGAACGCAATGGCGAAGCCCAAGGGAATTCCGATGATACTGGCAAATAAAGTCGACGTCAGGCTGACTTTGATTGAAACGCCGACAATGGCGATTATTTCAGCATCTAAGGCCACCACAAGTAAAATGGCCGAAATAAAACTGTCAATCAACAAATCCATAGCTTGAATAGAGGAGTGCAAGCTTCAGCTTGCAGGAATTAAAAGAAAAAAAAGGCATTCTTCACAAGACAGTTTACACTGTAACGAAGAATGCCAAAATAATCAATCCAACTTTACACCACCAACGCCACAATTATTCAACCTGTGCAATTTCACTTTTTTTGTAGGGTGGACAAACGTTTTCGTACTCACCTGGTTTATAGATGATGATTATGCAAAGCCATAGACTTCGTTAACGGAACAAGCCTTTTGCC
>JAOZRC010000982.1 GCA_029940345.1 Desulfobacterales bacterium | reverse complement strand
GGGTGGAGTGTAACGGAACCCACCACATTCCCGTAAATGGAGGGTTCCGTTACACTCCATCCACCCTACGTTATTGCGGATTAAGGATGCCCAGATAGATAATGATGAATAAAACGATTTTACTCGCGGATGACGAGGAAGACATCCGCGATGTATTGAGCATCTACCTGTCTGACATGGGTTATTCGGTGATTACGGCCGAAGATGGCCGGCAGGCGCTGGAAATATTCCAAAAAGAAAAGCCCGCCATTGTCCTCAGCGACATTAAAATGCCCGCCTTGAACGGGATCGAACTTCTCAAACAAATCAAAAAAATCAACCCGGAAACCGAAGTCATCATGATCACCGGGCACGGTGATCTGGACTTGGCGATAGAAAGCCTTAAACTGGAAGCATGTGATTTTATCACCAAGCCGATCAATGATGATGTCTTTGAAATTGCGCTGAAACGCGCATGTGAAAAAATCGAACTGCGCGAACAGATACGCGCCCAAAATGAGAATCTTCATCGGCTGGTGCAAGAGGAGCTTCGCGCCACGCGCAGACAGCATCAACAGTTATTTAATGAAGCGCCCTGCTACATTTCCGTTCAAAATCGGGAATTAAAAATCACAGACTCAAATGAGCGCTTTAAACAGGATTTCGGTAATGAACGGGGGGGCTATTGTTACGAAATTTATAAACATCGCAATGAACCCTGTGCAGACTGCCCGGTTCAAAAAACATTTGATGACGGCCTGTCACACCAATTTGAAACGGTTGTCACAACTAAAAAAAATCAGCCATATAACGTCCTTATCCAAACATCACCGATTAAAAATGAGAAAGGTGTGATCACCCATGTAATGGAGATGTCCACCAATATCACCCAAGTGCGTCTTTTACAGGATCAACTCTCTTCCTTGGGACTTCTGATCAGTTCAATTTCCCACAGTATCAAAGGCATGCTCACCGGTATGGACGGGGGGTTATATCTTTTAGATTCAGGACTCAAAAACCGCGATTACGATCGCATTCTCAAAGGCAACGAAACGGTCACACTGATGGTCGCGCGCATTCGAAAAATGGTGCTTGATATTTTATATTATGCCAAAGAGCGCGAATTACAACACACGCATATCAATACGGCTAAATTTTCCCGAGATGTGGCGTCTGCGGTGGCAGCCAAAATAAAGCAATCCAGCGTGCGCTTTAAAACCGATTTCGATTCTTCTTCGCAAGTGATAGCCATTGACACCGCTCAGATGCGCTCGGCGTTGATCAATATCCTGGAAAATGCTCTTGACGCCTGTGAGGAAGACAATTCCAAAAAAGACCATGAAATCATTTTCAGCGTGAAACAAGACAACCGCTCCGCTATTTTCAGTATCAAAGACAATGGCCTGGGCATGGATCAGGAAACCCGGGAAAACATGTTCACCCTGTTTTTTTCATCCAAAGGCCATAAAGGCACCGGTTTGGGACTTTTCATATCCAACCGCATCATTGAACAGCATGGCGGTGCAATTACGGTTGAATCCGTTCCTGCCAAAGGAACCTGTTTTACGATCCGAATCCCTTCAAATGGCCCCCTGGCCGCCGTTGAAGCATCCTTACTGTCCGATTCCTGACCGATTCTGTTTTTATCCACATCAGACCGCCTACCTACCCAATCTTGGGTAGTCCTTACAAAACTATACTCATGAAGGCCATAATTGGTGATTTTATATTTGATCAATGCCTTAAT
>JAOZRC010000332.1:1626-6308 GCA_029940345.1 Desulfobacterales bacterium | reverse complement strand
CTTAGTTTGTCACCTAACATCATGAGGAGTTCCAGTTTTTTTACCTTTTGGCTGTTACCGCCAATAATATTCCATTTTTTTATCATTTGGCTTAAAGCCATCTCTGTTTTCTTAATATCTTCCGAAATCAATTGCTTTTGTTCAGTATAGAAATCCATCTGGCCACTCTTTTTGTATACTTGAATGCGGTATTTTGTATAATGCTTTATAAATATATTTAGCATTTTCGTAATTTTTTCAGGGTCAGGACCTTTAAGTTTAATCTTAATAACATTTGTTTTGGTAATTGATTCGATTTCCATATTTTTACTTAAAGAAGAAATTATATTTTTATTCGGATATTCTTGAATTGAAACAGCATTCTTGGTTATAAGTGTGTTTAACGAGGATGGTTTATTGGATTGCATCGAATTAAATTCTTCAGCCACATGGCGTTTAATCTCCCTTGATTTCATTATTTCGATTTCAGTTTTGAGTTCCTCGGGTTGTACTGGTTGCACTCTAAAACCATACGTAGGTATTAGTTTATCTCTTGAGTCAAGAAATGACTTAAGCATAATTTTGGCTGAAACAAGATAGATAGGTTGAGCCATGAAAGTATGTAGCGCAACAGATGAAACAATGATAATAAAAATGCCTATTGCGACATGAAACTTATAGAAGAGGATAAAGAAGATATCTCTTAGAGATATTTGTACAATCTGTCTCAGTGACTCATCCATGCTTAACTATCACTCCTCGCCCCAAATATTTTTAATATCATAATAAACACCAAATCGATCTGGAATTAGGCGCCACAAAGCGTTTCCGACTATAGCCGCCTGTGCAATCTTGGTTTTGGGAACAAAAACAACATCGTATTTCCTAATAATTGGATCCGATGTTATATCTCCCTGGCCGATGATATCATCCATATCAATTAATTTTGCCATTGGCTGGCCTTTAGAGCCTCGGGTTATAGCCACTACTTGATGTGTATTGGCCCCATCTAAAAACCCACCAGCCATGGCAATCAGTTGAGTTAAGGACGTAGGTCCTAAAAGTTCATAAAAATTGGGTCGCTTAACGGCCCCCATTATATATGCACGATTGGATCTGGCTTCCAATAGAGCTACGGTAACATCAAGCTTATCAATAAACTTAGAATAATTCAATTCAACTCTGCGGCTTAATTCGTTACAAGTCAATCCGGCCGCCCGAACTTCATCAATATATGGGAGCGAAATCATTCCATCAGGTCTGACAACAACGAGACGAGACTGCCCTCTGGTAATAGTTCTTATCGCCTTTTGTAATTCTTTCGCTCTGACGTCGAATTCGATTACCTCAACTGTCACAACAGGCTTGGTAAGATGAGAACGATACAGCTCGCTAATTTTTTGAGCAAGGCTAGCAGGTTTCATACCGATTGCTTTAATGTCACCTATCTTATGAAGCGTGATATAGCCGTCCGGTCTGACTATAGCGCTCTTGTTTAACTCGGGATAATAATAAAACCTAATACGTAATTCGTCCTCCAAACCAATCAAATATGAATCTATAGTATAACGCGGGTTAGTTTGGTAAAGAACTTCCAACTTGTCTCCCACCCCAATAATATAATTTGTGGATGTGGATATCGTGGTAATGACATTTTCAAATGGCAAGGGTTTGGATTTGATCTGAATTTTTGGCTCTCCGCATCCCCCAAATAAAAAAATCAACATGAAAAGGAATACGGTAGTTTTACAAAAACAAGAATTATTTTTCATTGTCAAAGCCTGACGGACACTACGAAAAATGCCAAATCATATAATCAGGTCGTACTCCTTTATGACGACCTAATACTATAACTTGTAAGTTGGTCCCCCATCGGATGACAAATTGTGCAATTTGTCCCGCGCAAAAAGCGCAACGTCAATCAGCAGCAGCCAAATTGCAAATTTGTCCTACGTAAAGGCGGAAGCAGGGGATTAACTTCCGGGTTGTAGTACTAAATTGTTTGCTACCAATGAAGCATGCCTATTTTTTGATTATAAATTCTTTTGCGACAGCCAAATCCGATGTTTTCAAGGCTCCCGATATGAAAGAAAACAGGATATAGCTAAAAAAGGATCCTGTAAGAATCAATGACAGTTTCATATTAAAAGAAATACATATCTGGATGACACTATATGTCAGACAGCCGGTGATTAATGGGCCGAACAATAACCGGGTCAATTGAAACTGCCTTAGCGTGTCATATCCAATTGCTCTGAGTTGCAAAACAATAAGCATAATAAGTGATGCTATGGTTGCCAGAGCCGCCCCTTTTTCTTGCCAGAGCGGTATTGATATCAGATTTAAGATAATATTTACACTGGCACTGAAAAAAAATATCAACAGACTTTGCCGTTCTTTATTCATTGCGAGGATAATGCTTGAGAAAGGCCAAGAGGCAAACCTAAAGACAAGAGCAATTGCCATAAGAAAGAGTGTTGGGCTTGCCTGATAAAAAGCCTTACCGAAAACCAAATCAATGAATTGACTTGATAAGCCTGCTATTACCGCTCCTAAACCGGCCCCAATTAAAAGCAGGAATCTGAAATAAGTTTTAAAGAGGCTCACAAAACCGGTAAAGTCCTCTGTTATATTACGACTTAACGCCGGGAAAAAAGATCCGGAAAACGCAGAAGGTATAAAACCAAAAGCACCCGTAAAACGTCCGCTGACCGAGTATAAACCAGTTGCTATATCGCCAGCCATCATTGAAAGCATAACCCTGTCAATAGAATTAAATATAGTTTGAACAAATTGAATAGCCAGAAAATTCCAAGTAGTACGAACCAGTCTGCCTATATCTGGATAACATACTCTATGAAAAGGCGAATCAATTTTTTTTATATATATACCCCAGGCCGTGCAACAGGCTGTTATATAGGCGATAAGTTCCAAGATCACCAGAGTCAGCAGGCCTCTGCCTGAGAGAATGGCAATAAGACCAACCGATGTGTATACTAGCCTGAATGACATTCTGACAGTTGCTTCATAAGTTGCTTTTTGATGAGCTCGAAAAAAAGAATTAGTTGCCTCAAGATTAATTTTAAAGAACATGGTTACAGTCAGCACCCATATCACCTGGCGCTTGAGTTCATCATTGATGGCGGTTAAGCTGAAAATGAGGATTATCAATGCTGATATAAGAAAAATTATTAGTTTTAATTTAAATATTCGCGCCATTAACAAACCTGAAATCTCGGGATGCCTGCTGACCTCACGTTGGATGTAAGGCCCCAGTCCGAAGATGCCAAATATTTCAAAGATAAGAATAAATGCCATGCAAAACGCATAAACACCCATAAGTTCCGGTCCGAGCTTTCGTGCAACGGCTATAATAAGTGCAAGACTCATTAATCGGGCTAACAATTCAACGGTAGAGAGCAAAACGGTGTTTTGAAAGATGGTTTTACCGTTCGCAGTCATTATCAGTTTCCCGGTAGTAATTGGTCTTAATTCGTTGCCAGCGTTTCCCGAAATTGATAAAGGAATACCCTTTTTTTTTCATTATAGTTGCTTTTTGATATACAGTTCGTGTTTTTTCGGCAATATCGCCCTCCCAATTTAAAGTTGTGTCCGCTTTAATTCGTCCGGCTTGTCCGAATCGGTATGCCAACTCCGGATTATTAAGAATTTTAATCATGGCATCGGCCAAAGCATGAGGCTCATTCGGCGGAACAAGAAATCCTTCACAACCATCTGTCAAACTTTCCGAAATGGCTCCGACATTGGCAGCGACCACCGAACGTCCGCATGTATAGGCGAGATGCAGCGGACCGGACTGACTGGCTTCGATATAAGGAAGGACAATCAGGTTGGATTTGAAAAATAATTCAGCTACTTCATCAGATGGTATTTTACGGTTGTGAATCTCAAACATAGGATTGGATTGTAACTGGGGTTCTAATCTATCCAGTTCGGGGCCGCTCCCGGCCAGAACAATTTTCAGATTCGGTACTTTATTTTTAACCAGCGCCGCCGCTTTTATCAAAATATTTAATCCCTTATATCGTCGCATACGTCCGAATAGCAATACCTGTTGCAGATTCGGTGTGATATCAGAGGATGCTCTGCGGGCATGTAAATAGATATCATAATTGCCATGCGGTATAATATGGATACGCTGTCGGTCGAACCCGTACATATTGACGAGGTCATCCGCCATCCGTTGTCCATGAACTATTATTTGAGAGCATAGCTCCAAAGTGCTAAAATTAAGCCAGGCGCTATGCCATTTTATTTTACTGGTATCGCCGGGATGAACTTTCGTATCATGCAAAGTGGCGACGAGCGTTTTTCCTGATATTTTGGCGAGCCATAAGGTAAGCAGGGCCTCTGCATAAATGCAGGTAGTCTGCACATGAATCACGTCTGTTTTATGTTGGATAATTTTTCGATACGTTCGCAGGGCCTGTCGAATTTTGCGAATATCAGGAAAGCTGAAATGAGGCAATTCTATTGTTTTAAGCTGAGTATTTGTAAAAAAATCAGGTAATTCACGTTCAATTCGATTGGTTTCCATCGCCTCTAAAGCAATAACCAAATGATCTCTATAACAAAGGCCCTTTGCCAGTTGCAAGGAATATTCACTCAACCCCTGAGATAATAAAAAAATATTCACAATATTTCTCCAATTTTTTTCGCAATGGTGCTAAATCAAATCTTCC
>JAOZRC010000332.1:0-1616 GCA_029940345.1 Desulfobacterales bacterium | reverse complement strand
TGAAGTTGTGCCATTACGATATCGTGCATGGCCGAAAAGTCACTCGTTTTTCAACAAATCAAGTTTTGGCAGCGGGGGGAGCGCCAAACTAAGTGAATATCGTCCCGTATTATCATGAGGGTTGATACTGACTTTGAGGTCTTTATTGCCTAAGCGAATAACAGTTTTTTCAGGTATGGAAGAATAGAAACAGAGTCCGGCCAATTCATTTTCGTCTGGCTGGCGCGGTCCGGTCGTAGGATCGTCCAATTTATCAATAATTATAACCTGACGATGTTTGTTTTCTTCAACATGCCACTTTAAATAATGCCATGACATCCAGTAAGTTAGCAAATTTACTGTAGGCGTTACCCATATTTTCCCGAGATGATAGTGTTGTGCTAGATTTTTTAGCACTTCCATATCCGGATGAGGGAACAAATTGGCAGATGTTTGTTTTTGTGAACTTTGCAAATTCAAATATCCCTTTTTTTCGAGTTTCCTAAGCGATTTTATATCTGCGAACATTTCTCCATTCCATAGTCTCGGAAAGGCTAAATGAGTATATAAAATCAAATAGCCTTGCTCAACCATCAAACGTTCCAATACCTGCGGTTTCAAACAATGGCGATAAGTCAAGCGTGAGGCCACTTGCTGTTGTCCGTCGGGATGATAGAAAAATCTGCTGAAAGCCAAAATTGTTTGGTTATTTCTAAGTTGTTGCGGATAGCAAAGGTCCGTAAGCATCTTTGAAGATCGAATACGTTGTCGGCGACCAATAAAACATTTTACCACGTTTTTGAAAGTATTGACAGCCAATCTGCGAAAAATAATCGGGTTAAAATTGCCTCTATGGGTCGATAAAGGCCAATCAATCAACTCTCCCAACCAGCAAAATTTGATGCCAAGTTTCTGCATAAATTCGGCGGTATAGAATGGTGAACCGGGATCGTCACCACGACATCCATCATGTAAACGGTTTGCAATATTCTGATAATTAGGTAGCGTGCCATGATGAATCCATATTTTGATCTGACTCCCGTTTCTGATTAATCGATTCGTAATACCGGACGCCAATTTTCTAAGTGATTCGCTGTCAGGCCTGGCATCTTGAAAGTCACCCCATGTATGCAAAGAATCGATTAGGCCATCTTGGATAGCTTGATCAAGGAAAGGAGCATCAGCACTTATCGTGCGGCAATCATTTTCATAATAAGCCATCTGCCAGGGCCACCTTTTGCGTCCGAAAAAAGAGTCGGCTACCGGCAGTTTCAATGCAAGGTTGAGTAGGCGATGAATATCTATAAACGTTTGACGGTTGCAGTCGTCAATATCGGAGCAAATCGCAACACCGGCACAGTATGGAAAGGGGAATTTACGCAAGCTGACAAAAGGTCGCGATGGTTTTAAGCGTTTACTGTATTGCATCGTATCAAATTAGCCTTTATTTAGAACCAAACAAAATTAAAAGAAGCTTGGTTGAAAAATCAAATAAGTGCTTCCAGCTCTTTTGGGCGTACTTATCAGCTTGATTAATGTCGAAAATAAACGCCTTATTATCCATTGAAAAAAATGTCAATTTTAGGCATCCTTCATTCGTCGGTTTACACTTTGTCCCGTTAGGGACATAATATCTA
>JAOZRC010000331.1 GCA_029940345.1 Desulfobacterales bacterium | reverse complement strand
GGCCAGCATCTCTTTTCCAACCTGATAGTGTTTACTTTCCTTTTCATATAAATAAACGGATTTCAGTATATTAACATACTCCTGTTTATTCGTATCATTCGGATCCCATTGAACCGATCTGTCATTTTCTTTCCATACCGCTTGCAGCCAGTTGCCGCCGTCTTCGATAATACGGTTGATTCGAGCCGCTTCCTGCTCCTGTTTGATTTTTCTATCGACTTGCTCTTGGGAATATGGAAAAAAACTGTTTTGATTGAATCGAAAATAGAGCCGGTTGTTAAAAAAGGCTCTTACAACGGCGGCCTGATGATCATAATCAGGATTATCCGGAAAACAGAATTCGGTCATCGTGTCGAGATCAATCCATTCCTGCTCAGAATTTAAAACATCCCATAATTCCGGAATATCAATAGAATCAATTAAGGTTTTGCGATAATCAGAGATTTTTTTAACTTCCCTAACTGTATGGGTCCGTCCTTTGGATAAGTCAATCCGCCGGTTCGCTTTATGCAACAAGCGCTTTTCAGATAGGTTAACTTCGCGGTCAGTTTCAGTAAGCAGTCTAAGGCGTTGCTTTTTGACCTCAATCACTGTCGCGCAAACTATTTTTTGGGCGTCAATATATTCAACAATATTTCCAGATTCCATAAACCTGCTACATAGCAATCAGCCATACAAAAGTCAACGCACTTAAACAGTAAATTCATGGCAATTGCTTGAAAATGCAATATCATTTAAATTCAATAGGTTATAAATTGGTCATAATTCTTACGGAATAGCAATGCCGAATGTAATATGTTGAAATGATAAAAAATCAAAATTCATGCCAGGTTTTTATGACCGGATATAGGCATCCTTCATTTTACCCCGAAAGTAATTTACACTGTACTTGGGAGTGCTAAACTAAAGGTTTTGCATAGGCAAGTGCAAAATGCAAAACCTTTGGTTCAGCACTCCGTCGAATTCTTAACCGGAAAATGAAAGATGCCCGGATATACTTAGAAAATTTTGAAAAGGTTGGCTAAAAGAGGAGCGTCAAGAGATGATTTAAAAGGTACTGGCGAAAACCAATTTGTTTAAAGTCTTGGAAGGGAGCTGTGGATTCGTCCGGCTCACTGGCCGGACACTATGAAGCACTGACTATTTTATTGATAATGCCACCGCCAAAAACCATGTCATTTAAGTAGAGCACAACGGATTGCCCCGGTGTAACCGCTTTTTGTTTTTTTTCAAATATCACTTTTATTTCATCTTTGTTATAGGGGAATACAGTTGCCTTGGCGGGTTTACTGCGTAGACGGATTTTCGCCGTTACATGATAAGGGCGATCAAGGTTTTTAACCTGATTTAACCTGACATTTTCGGCAATCAGTCCTGATGCATATAAGCGTTCTCTTTCTCCAACAACGATTCGGTCAGCCGCGGGATCAATTGCCATCACATAAAGAGGCTCCGAATATGCGATTCCAAGGCCGCGGCGCTGTCCGACGGTATAATGAACAATGCCACGGTGTTGTCCGAGAACCCTTCCCTGGACGTCAACGATATCACCGGGTCTTAGTTCTTCTGTTTTGAAAAGAGTGGAATAGTTGCCACTGATAAAATCCTGGCTTTCAGGGCGTTCGGCCGTTTTAAACCCAAAAGAACGCGCCAGTTTGCGGACTTGCTGTTTTGGATAATCCCCCAGTGGAAAAAGCGTTCGTGAAAGTTGTTCCTGGGTCAGGGCATAAAGAAAATAAGTCTGGTCTTTGGAAATATCAGCCGGTTTTTTTAACAGGAAACGGTTTTTTACTTTGATGATGCGCGCATAATGACCGGTTGCAAAATAATCAAAACAGATGCCCGCCTTTCTAACCTTGTCTGGCAAAAAGCCAAATTTCAGATGTCGATTGCAAGTGATGCAGGGGTTCGGTGTTCTCCCGGTAAGATATTCTCGCCTGACATAGTCAATAACATGACGCCGGAATTCTGTTTTTAAATCAATAACCCGAAATGGTATCCCGATCTGCTGACAAATGGCAGCGGCTGATTCTGTATTTTCTATTTCACCCGGACTATAACAACTGTGAGAGGCACCTTGACTGGTGATGTCAGGCCCATCGTAAATTGACATGGAAACCCCTACGACATCATACCCCTTTTCCAGAAGCAAAGCGGCGGCAACCGAAGAATCGACACCTCCGCTGAGTCCCACGGCAACTTTGTATTTTCCTCCCATATTGATCCTATTGAACAGGCCTTTAGTCGCCACACGTCAGGAAGATTGTTGGCGTGCAAGCAGACGCACGCAAGTTTCATAGTCTTCCGTTACATTTACCTGTATCTCTTCAGATAAATCATCCGGTTTAAAACCGCTTTTTTCATACAGTGTGCGACCATACGCATATAAACCGGCGCGCTTGCAATGGCGAATCCATGCCGCTAAGGTTGCGTTATCGGGTTGCATTTCAGCAGGCATCGTACGACTGTTTTCGATATAGCTGAGATAACGTTTAATGCGCTGCAAAAGACCCTGATGGCGACTATTGGCTTTATTTTGTTCTTCTGCCGTTGATCTCGGCAGACGGTAAAAACCATCATCCGTAAAATAAAAATAATCACTTAACCACTCGGCCAAAGGCCTGCGAGGTTTCTTATTAACCGAATAAAGGTAGTACTCAAAGAGCTTATCAAAAGGAACGCCTGTGAGTTCGGGATGCCTGATCTGATTTATACGAATAAATTCCCTGATAATGGCGGCGGCATTGTTTTCCCTGGCTGTTTCGGCGGTATCCGCAAGTCTGAACTCCGATTCCCGCAGATACCAGCGTTCATTCCCGTTTTCATCCGGAACGTTGCATGCAATCAGTTTTAACAACGCTTCAAAATTATGCGTTTCCATCCGTCCGGCGTGTATCAGGCGGCTGACAGCTTCATCATATATCCGATCTTTGTCGGAGCCGGGAACATTTTCGAGATATTCCCGAATAATAATTAGCACTATTTCACTAAAAGATCGACCTGCCCAATTGTCCGGCGCTTTAGCGGAATAACATGACTGATCCGCTTTGGGTTTACGATAATTGATCACTAAATCCCGTTTGATAATTTTATTTCCAACCAATTGATTGTAGGATTTTTGTCCCGTTTCGATAAAAATGGCGCTATCGGTCAGTTCCATCACAAAACCGGCTTTTTTCATAATCTGTTGAATCAGCGCCCAGGTTCCTTCGGAACGATCGTGATAGCAGAGCGATAAACAGCGGCCGGGCTTAAGCACACGATGACATTCCTGCATGGCCTCAAGCATCATCACCGTCCATTCAGACTCAGTTCGGCCCCGGTCGCGATTCACAATGATTTCGTCATCGTGCCATTTTGTGTCAAAATTAAGCCAGGCTTCCCAGATAAAATTCAATTCACCATACTGCACATTGTCCGAGTATGGCGGGTCTGTAAAAATGTAATCTGCCGATTCATCCGGTAAGTCCAGTTGACGGGCATCAGATGTGCTGATCATCACTTGAGGCGCAACGTCGTCAATGGTTCGGAAACCGCGGGCGATATCACTTACAGCCTTCTTCATATAGCGCCACACATTGATATCATGCAGAACATGGGGGATATAAAATGTTCCCTTGGTGATTCGTCCGGCCCCATCGCGGCTTTGAGCCATCATGCGTGAGCCTTTCAGCAAAATACTGGTAAAAGCGAACAAAAGGGCATCGCGATGATGATCAGACGAGTCAATCGCATTTAATAACCCGGACAGCGCCCAAAGGTTGCGTTTGGTGAAAAAATCATCTACATTGTATATGTTATTTTGGGCCAACCGTTTGCCAACGCCGCTTTCAGACCCGTGAATCATCGGAATACGCGGGTACCAATAGGGGATTGGCCGCGCTTTAATCTTTTCAAGCGCAGCCAGGTCATATTTGTTGAAAAAGGCGCGCTTTTCAGGATTGTCATCATTATAACGACGTTTCGCCAAGGCAGGGCGACATCCGTTCAGACAATGATACGCTGTCATCACCGGAATCATATCTGTTTTGGGGCCGCGCGTGCGCATCGCTTCAATGATATTTTGTTCTAAGCAATGGGGACAGGCTTTGATTCGTTTCATGCGGCCTTTGGCAGTCAGCCCCTGGGTATCGGGGCAATCCGCCAGCGGTGTCTTTTTCAAACAACGAACACATCTAAAAATCCGTGACCAAATCGTATAAGCAATCATCGCAGACCCGCCGCAGCGGTCGCATAAAGTGCCGTATAGCCATTGTATTTCAGCCGCCATTTTTTCTTCGAACGCGGTAAAAGCGGCTAAAAACGAATCGGCGTCAATGGGCCTGCAATAATTTTTAGTAATAAAAGCAGCCGCCGGGCTGCGGTCAATGGCAATCGCTTTGCGTCCTTCAATCAAAGCCGCAAGAGCGGTTCCACCGGAACCACAGAACGGATCAAGCACCAGGTCGCCGGGCCGGGTGTAATGGGTGATATATTGTCTGATTGCATCATGTGGCTTTTTAGACCAATAGGTGTGCATCCGATACACCGATGTGGCTTTGGTTGTTTTAATGGGTTTACGAAAGGAAGGCGGGTCGTAGTTATCCGTCTGAGGATTATATGGATGCGTTTTAAGGTGTTGTGCGGCAAAGGTGTTTAAATGGGGGTTGGGCAGATCTCTGAAATAGTAAGGCTCCGATGTCAAAGGCGTTTTCGCGGTGCAAGATTTGAAAGGCTTGTCGGAAGTGCGCCTTTTTTTTGCCATATCAGTTTTTTTCCATCTTCATCAATATAGTAAACTGCATGTTGCGATTATGCACCTCCCTTGTCAGGATCGCATTCATTATTTCGTTCCTGTCAGTTTGGCTGTCGCCTATTGTTACCCATTTCCCCAATGGCGCTGTCAAACGAGTCGATGCTGTGGCAAAGCGGACAATTTAGCGTCGACCGGATTGCTCCAAATGGGAAATGCGCGGTGTTATTTCAATCTGTACGCGGTTCCCGGTAATCAACGGTTTTACTTCCATACCGGTGGGGGAATAATCGTCATTCCATCTCACAGGACGTGGCCCATTTTTTAAGTGTAAATACGGTCTTTCTTTTTTTGCTTTCTTTTCTTTAAAATACTTCTAAGTATCAGCAACACGATAAAACCGGCAACATAATAAATTACATTATTGACTCGCGCCCAGTAAAGAATGTCTTCAAATGAACCGCCAAGCCCTTGGCCAGCACCTTCTTTCCCGGTCTGGACTTCGTCTTTATCCACATATCCGAAGTCTTTTTTCACCTGATCGGCGTCATCCTCCGTAGCGATACAAACGCTTCCGTAAAATAGTAAAACTAAGATAATACTGATCATGCGTATCATTTTCATACTACTATTCCTCCTGTTTCAGTCGTGCTTGTTTGAACTGTACTGATTCAATTTCGGTTTTTCCAAAATAGCAAAGTACGAATTTCGGGTATCCTTCATATGAGGCTCAAAGTAGTTTACACTTTTTTAAATCTGAATCACTGATTATGATTGATTATGCGGATTAAGAAATCCCCTTCATTGGGCAATCCCTTGTGGTTTCCTGATATTTCAAATTGTAAACTGGATAATGAAGGATGCCGGATTTCAGGGTAATTTTTTTAAAAGTGTTAACTGGGAAATGAAGGATGCCAAAGTAAAGCTTTAATTTAAAAAAAATGAAGCGATAAGGCGGAGTTGTCATATCCGGTTTGGGCGAAGTTATAGCTTATTTTTCGAATGGACATATCAAAACATCAAGAACACCACGTCGCCCCTCTCCTTTGAGGGGGAGAAGGACGGCGAGAAGAAAAACGTTGCTTAGGCACCGCAACCTCCGGCTGAAGTTCCACAACTGGAGCATGCCGATTGAGCCGCACCGAAATCATAGGAACTATCTAACCTAAAGCCGTAGTTACTGTAATCTATCCGAATGGGTTGCGCCTTAGTCATAAAGTTTTTGTCTACAATATACTGGAACCCGTCAACTTCATAAATATTATCTTCTGCTTTTTGCTCATCCAGAGCCATAGCGAGTGAAGGGCCGCCTCATCCGCCGTCATTTAGAAAAATTCTGATAGGGGTAATTTCTTTACCTTTAAAATATTCACCAATTTGATTCGTTGCCGAATTAGTAACTTCAATCATAGTAACCTCCTTAAAAATAAATCGTTTGCTTACTGCCAGTTAAACAAAATTAGTCATAAGAAGCCCATTTGTCAATGCAGTGTCATCAATATTCCGGTTGATTTTATCCGCTTAGCAATTTTAGGATACAAAATTTGGCATCCTTCATAATAGCTTAAAAGTAGTTTACACTTTCATGGGAGTGCTG
>JAOZRC010000330.1 GCA_029940345.1 Desulfobacterales bacterium | reverse complement strand
AAAAGCGTGAGAGCGGTTCTGATTTCCGCAAATTTCATGGCAATAGGCCGGCTATTCCCTTAAAATTTGCGAAAATCAGCCCTCGCTCTCACACTTTTTCGCTTCGATCACGACTTTCCAAACAGGCTCTTAGTGAAGTGCAATAGGTTGAACCAGGAAAAAAATTAAAACGATTTGTTTTACCACCAAATACTATGGATGTTTCAATAATAATCCCTATTTTTAACCGAAGCAGGACGCTTTTAAGTGCGATAAATTCCTGCCGCCATCATCCCGGGCTTGATTTGGAAATTATATTAATTGATGATGGATCTACTGATGACACAAAGGAAAAATTAGCCGAATTTTTCAGGATGGATGAATTACTAGGGGGGCGTTCCGACGTACTCATAAAAAGTGATTATCCTGACTCAAATATAAAATTATTATATTTCTTTAAAGAAAACAGTGGCTCCGCTGATTCCCGAAATATGGGCTTGGATGTTGCCACCGGCAAATATATCAAGTTTCTTGATTCCGATGACGAGTTGATTCGGGGGGCGCTAACCAAGGAAGTGCAATTCGCGGAAAAGAATGCTGCTGATGTTGTAGTTACCGGTTGGAAGGAGAGACAAATCGATCTCAAGAGTGGCAGAGCAATTTCACACGAAGTCGATATATCCGCTCCAAGTATGGATAATGGGATTGATGATATGTTAAAAGGTGCTGCACCCTGTACGTCTGCTGCTTTATATAAGAGTTCCTCCATTGTTAATTTGAAATGGGATGTAGCGGTTGACAAAGCGAATGATTGGATGTGGGCATGGACGGTTTGCCTTTCAGGAGCGATCTTTCATCAATTGAATATTTTAAGTTCAATATATATCCAATATGAAGGAGAAAGAGTTACGACAAAAGGAGACCCTTTTATTCGTTCTACTATATGTCGGCAACAAATACTGAGAAACGTGGAAACCAGTCTGCATTCCTCTGGCAGACTAAACGAGGATCGGAAAAAAGCGCTTGCACAATACTACTATAAGGACAGCAAAGTAATGTGCGAAATGGACAGAAACGATTGGAAAATTCTTTCAAATAAAATATTATTTCTGAATCCCGATTTTCATCCGATTGAAAGCAATAGGGTTTGTATAATTTTGATTTCTATTTTCGGACTTTATCAAGGAGTTTGTAGCTTTGTGTCTTTACGGCGAGTAGCAAGGCTTATCTTTGGAATCTTTCGGCTAAAATTGAGGTTTTAAATAAAATGTTGAATGCATTTATAAAAGGCCTTGTTTCAACTGTTATCCCGGTTTTCAATCGGCCTGTTTTGTTGCAAGAGGCGGTTCAAAGTGTTTTGGAACAAACCTACCGTCCGATTGAAATTATAATCGTGGATGACGGATCAACAGATGACACACCAGCCATCGCCAAAAAATTATGCCGACAATATCCTGAATTCATACATGTAATCTATCTGGTAAATTGTGGGCCGGGTTTAGCGCGGGAGGCAGGGCGATTAAAAGCTAGGGGAGAATTCATTCAATATTTGGATAGTGATGATATTTTATTGCCACATAAGTTTGAAATCCAGGTTAAAAGTTTGAATGGTCACCCGGAATGTGGCATATCCTATGGTAAAACGCGTCATTATAAACGCGGTCAGCAACCGATCAATACTCCTTGGAAAAAAACGGGTATAAAAATGGATTACATGTTTCCTGCGTTTCTCAATGAAAGTGGTTGGGGGATGCTAACACCGTTATTTCGCAGTGAAGTTGCAAATCAATTTGGCCCTTGGTCTGATTTATGGCAACATGAAGATTGGGAATATGATTGCCGTTTTGCCGCACATGGCATCAGACTCTGTTATTGTGATCAATATATTGCCGATGTACGAAGACATGAGGAACCATGCATCTGTAACCTATGGCTGGATGATAATAATGCGCTTCGGGATCGCGCCACGGCATATTCGCTGATTTTTCATCACGCTATAAAAGCAGGAGTCGGACGTGAAATCCCGGAGATGCGAAAATTTGCACGGCAGCTCTTTTTTCTATCCCGTTTATGTGGTGCCGCAGGACTCGCTAAAGAGTCCGAAAAATTATTTAATCTCGCAAGAAAGGCGTCAGGATCAATACGAGGCAACGGATTCGATTTCAGGATGTATAAAATCCTCACAAATATTGTTGGATGGTCTTTGTCAGGGAAATTTGCCGGTTATCTCAATCGTTTCATAAAATGAGTTCCTTACCCGATATTTCAGTCGTCATGTGTGTCTATAATGATTCTGGTTATTTATCTAGAAGTTTGGACAGCATCCTTGAACAGGAAGAAGTTAATTTTGAATTGATTGTAATTGATGATGGCTCGATAGATGATTCCTTTAAAATACTTAAAGAATATAAAAATGCGGATAAACGGATAAAACTTTTCAACCAAAAACACGCTGGATTGACACAGGCATTGATAATAGGTTGCGCTCTGGCGCAAGGTGAATATATTGCGCGCCATGATGCAGGCGATGTGTCTGAAAAAGTAAGACTCAAAAAACAGCTTAAGCATATAAAACAAAAACCGGGTACATGCCTGGTGTCATGTGGCACACGATTTTTCAGTCTTGAAAATGATTGTCTCTACAGCATTATGCCAAATCCGCAAGAAGCGACTGATTGTTTATTATCGCTTCAATTAAATATTATAAAGGGACCTTCCCATCACGGTTGCACCATGTTTCCAAAAAAGTTGTACGAGAAAGTCGGAGGGTATCGATCAGCATTTTATTTTGCCCAAGACCTTGACTTATGGGTAAGATTGGCGGAAAAAGGAAAGCATATTATAATTCCTGAGTTCCTTTATAACGCATCTATAACTGCCAAATCAATAAGTGGGCTCTATAGACAAGAACAAATTAAACTAACGCGATTGATAATAGAATGTGCGCAACGACGGCGCAGTGGCCGAGATGAGTCAACGATTATAGAACAAGCCAGCAGGATTCGACCATCTTGTATACGACAACGGAGTCATCTTGATCATGCCAGGGCGCTTTATTTCATCGGAAGATGTTTACAGCAAAAAAATAACGCCAAGGCGAATAAATATTTTATAAGGGCATTTTTAAACTGCCTATCACACTTGAAATCAACGATACAGATGCTGACCGGCTAAAAATACCGTTTGTCAGACTGTAAGGTTGTGTAATTGTCTAAAAACAGGCTAAACTTTATTTCCCTCTACTGCAAGATGCCAAAATTTAATACTAAATTGCGCGAATCAAGAGCGGTCTCTGTGATTATCCCGACATATAACCGCGAAAACGTTCTACTGAACACCATTGATTCACTTTTATCATTACAACTGGCACCTGCTGAAATTTTGATAATTGATCAGACCAAAAAACATCACTCCCTGACGGAACAAAAACTGGCATTATTTGAAAGAGAAAATAAAATTCGGTGGATTTGTTTACCCTATCCTTCAATCCCTCATGCAATGAACACTGGCTTGCAGTTGGCGCGTCATTTAATTGTATTGTTTCTTGATGATGATATCATTCCGAGCAAGAATCTTATTGGCGCACACTTGAGAGTACATCTGGATGAAAAGCAAAATATCGTTGCCGGTCAGGTTTTGCAGCCAGGTGAGAAACTATTGCTTGACAATTTCAAAACTCCCTTTCATTTTTCATCGAATCGGCGTCAATTCGTTACTGAAGTGATTGGTTGTAATTTTTCAGTTAAACGTGAATGGGCTGTTGCGTTGGGTGGTTTTGATGAAAATTTTGTTAAGGTGGCGTATCGTTTTGAAGCGGAGTTTTGTGATCGCGCTATGGCGGCCGGAGAAAAGATAATTTTCGAACCCGCTGCGAGCATCAGGCATTTGAAAACGGATGCCGGCGGCACCCGAACCTACGGGAAACACCTGACCACCCTAAGCCCCGGTCATTCAGTCGGCGCTTATTATTATCTGCTTCGGTCTGAATGCAAGCATCATCGTATATGGAAGATTATTTTTCATCCGTTATATGCAATTAAAAGTCGATTTCATTTGAAACACCCGTGGTGGATACCGATAACAATGATTGCCGAATTGAGAGGTTTTTTATTGGCGCTTTTTCTTAAAGCAAATGGCCCTAAATATATTGCCCCCTTAAAAGGGAAGGAAAAAGGAAATGCCTGAACTCCGTTTTTTTATCAGGTACGAAGAACCTTTTCCGATAAAAACACACATTTTGTAGTGCCGTAATGATAAAACTTGCCGTATTTATAACTCATCCCATACAATATATAACCCCATGGCTTCAATTGCTTGCTCAACAAAAGGGTATTGATTTAACGGTTTATTACGGACATTTACCGGATGCCCACCAGCAGGGGCAAGATTTTGACATACCATTTAAATGGGATATTCCACTGCTGGATGGATATAAATGGAGAGTGCTTTCCAATTGTATATATAATTGCAAACGCAAAACAATTTTAAAAAACATGCTGGAAATTAGCCGTAATCTCAATCGTGTTAAAGCGGATGTGGCAATTATTACCGGATGGCAGGAGCCAATCCTTTGGCAAGCTATACTCTTCTGCCTGTGGAAAAATATCCCCCAAATCATTCGTTGCGAATCTAATGCTATGCGCAAACGAGCTTGGTTTGTCCGATGCGTCCACCGTTTATTACTTCATCGTTTTAAAGCATTTTTAGCCATAGGCCGTGCCAACCAGACATTTTATCTTCAATATGGGATTCTGGAAAAATCAATTTTTCCATGTAAATATTGTGTAGATAATCAACGCTTTTTGTCACAATTTCAAGTGATTATTAAGCAACGAAATCAAATTCGATCCGAATTTTCCATACCACCAGAACGATTCTGTTTTCTCTTCGTCGGTAAACTGACACCCAAAAAGCGGCTAATGGATTTACTATGGGCGCTGAAATTAGCAATAAAAAGAGATGTTCCTATTCACTTGCTTGTTATAGGGACTGGCAAGTTGATGAAGCCTGCCCGTACATTTGTAGAAAAATATCAACTGCCCGTAACTTTTGCCGGTTTTCTTAACCAGAATGAAGTTGTCCGGGCGTATGTTGCCGGAGATTGTCTGGTGCTGCCTTCCGATTTTGGTGAAACCTGGGGACTGGTTGTCAACGAAGCCATGGGTTGCGGTTTGCCAGCTATCGTAAGCAATCGGGTCGGTTGCGGACCGGATCTTATTGAAGAGGGTGTAACCGGCTTCATTTTTCCTTTCGGTGATATTAACACCTTAGCTGATAAAATGCTTATTACCGCTCTGGGCAAAAAACACCGTGAGATGGGTGCAAATGCAAAAAATAGGGTTGTGGAGCAGTATTCAATTAAAAAGGCGGTTTGGGGAACGCTTCAAGCACTTAGAAAATGTAATCCAAATTCGTCTATCATTTAATAATTATCATGCCATATAGAAATATATTTTATCCGGAAAGCAAATTTGGCGGTTTTACCGATATTGATGGGACGATTACCTTCTATACTCGCGTCAATGCATTGATTGATAGATCATTTGTTGTTCTTGATGTTGGCTGTGGACGAGGATATTATAATGAAAACCAAACGCCGGTAAGAAGAAATCTTCGAATGTTAAAGGGTAAAGCGAATAAAATAATAGGAATTGATGTTGATAAAAAAGCTCAAAGCAATCCGTTTATTGATCAATTTATTCTGATTAATGATGACAAATGGACCATTGATACGAATTCAATCGATTTAATTCTCTGTGATAACGTTCTAGAACACATAGAAAAAACGGATATATTTTTTACTGAGGCCAGCAGAGTTTTGAAAACAGGAGGGTATATCTGTATCAGAACTCCGAATTCCTTTAGCTACATTGCGCTATTTTCAAAGCTAATTCCAAACAGGCATCATTCAAAGATTACACAAATTGTGCAGAATGAAAGAAAAGAAGATGATGTGTTTCCCACCTACTAC
Organism: Desulfobacterales bacterium; assembly: GCA_029940345.1. Classification (GTDB taxonomy): domain Bacteria; phylum Desulfobacterota; class Desulfobacteria; order Desulfobacterales; family JAUCGF01; genus JAUCGF01. Next base: position 398 of record JAOZRC010000330.1, on the reverse strand, counting down.
AGGTGCAATACCATTTGGAAGATACGATCTATGCTAAATAAATATGGTTATGACCAAATCGTCTATGGATACGAAGCCGAACCATCTTACCTGTCATTTTCAAAAATCGTTTATATGCTTGGTGTTTTGCATCAAAAGTTTGCACTGCGTTGTTTAAGAGCGTCTATTTTTGCATTTGGGAGAAAAAAATAATACAGATCATAGGATTACTTAAATTTTGGTATCCTACATCTGCCAGTTAACAATTAGGTAGTCATAAAGAAATGTGAACCACGAATAAACGCGAATGAACGCTAATAAAATTCAAACATCCGTGTTTATTCGTGTTCATTAGTGGTTTATCAAAGCCTCACTCCTTCAAAAGTGTAAACTACTTTTTGGCTAAAATGAAGGATGCC
>JAOZRC010000329.1 GCA_029940345.1 Desulfobacterales bacterium | reverse complement strand
ATTGGTTTGGGGCAAAAATCATGCCAGAACAAACCTAAATCCGATGACTATATCACAAATATTTATAATTTGATAATTTCGGTATTCTATTGAGGTTTAAAACTAATGCTGGATGAAAACCGTGACGGGTGCATTCCCAAAATAGCAGAAAAATTTCGACCTGTGAGGTTAGCGCTGAAAGCGCGTACTACTAAAGCCCAGGGCATCGCCCTGGGTCTGGATATATTGTATTATCAGCCCTGAAAGGGCGGGCTGGCGATCTTTCCACTGCCTTTTTTCACTAGCCCGCCCTTTCAGGGCTGATGGTCACATAATAACGGTCCCAGGGCGATGCCCTGGGCTTTAAAAGTTCGCCCTTTCAGGGCTTTTTTCATTAATCATCATTGACTGTTATAACTCACTGATATTTCTGATCGAATCAATATTATTTCATTTAAAAACGTTTCGTAAAAGTGAACAACAGGGTCTTTCCGCTTGGTGCGGCGGCCAAAGTCGTCCAGCACCGCGGCCATATCGGTGTTTGCCAGCATAAGAACCAGATCATCGACAAAACTGGCAAAAGGTTCGTCATCAAGTTGAGGGCCGGTTATTTGAATAAAAAAATCTCGCAAAAACGGGTTGGATTTGGGAATAAGATATTGTGCTTCTTGCCGGGTAAAGGTGCCCGGCACAGGGTCCATAACGCGGGCGGTGAACAAGCCATAGGCCAATGTCTGGGCAAACATATCGGCAAAGTCGGGGGTTTTTTCCGGCAAGTTCAAATCGGCAATCAAGACCTTGGCAAATGCGTCTCGCCATCCTTGTAACAGCATTGATGCGCACCTGGTTTCAAAAGCAGCGATGATGATATCACGAATAATATGTGTGAGACACGCCATTCGTTCGGCAAGGTCTTTGGGCGTGCTAATTCCCTGTGGTTTGTGAAACAAAAAATTGCGCAGCACTTTCTCAACTCCCTTGACGCCGCCCTTTTCGACTTTGAGCTTGCTGCCGGATCGGATATGGGCCAACCGGGCTTCCTGACGTAAATCGCCATCGGACATACCAGCGAAATTCAAGATAATCGGTCAAAATGAGATTATCAAGGGCGCAGCGATACCGTTTTAGCTGGTCGGAGCGTTCTGTTTCATGGAGGGATTTGCCTACGTCTTTGGCTTCAATATACCCTACGGTTACATCATGACGAGTAATAATATAGTCGGGTGCGCCACAGGCAATCCGTTTGGGTTCATTGGTGGCAATAATGTGCGAACAAAAGACTCTATTAAGGCTTTGAATGCGGGTCGATGAGTGTGTTCTGTGGCATTGCCTGCTTTGAGAGCTTTTTCGATGTTTCTGACATACAGCTTGAAATTTGCTGACACTGTTTTTTCCATCTGGTAATTTAGACTGCCAACAGAATGGGGGACACATCTTGTAACGAGTTTTTTATTTGGCCATTAGCCCAATTTTTTTAATAAAAGTAAGTCATTAAATCTAATTGGTTTTGGCGTAACTTACTTGGCAGCAAGTAATTCAATTATGAAAGCCTATACAAGCACTAACCGCAGGCTGGTAAAGCGGCGCATCTTTTTACCGGCGTGCTATAAAAAAAACAGTTTAATATCTTTCTTGGGCGTTACCAGGTAATAGGTTATCAAATCCGCATAACCTTTCAAACTGGCCTGCCCGGATTCTTGAATATCAAAAGGCAATTCGCTGTGGTATGATTCCTTTTTATATACCTGGATCAGCCGGGCGCAATTGGGGCCGATAATGATTTGACCATTTTTAGCGAGTCCCTGGAGACGCGCCGCCATATTCATGCTGTCTCCCATGGCGGTCAATTTACCGATGTCACCGGTCAAGTCACCGATGGCGACATCGCCGACTTCAATGCCAACGGAGATATTTAGCTGATGTTCGCCTATTTCGTAGGTTTTTACAATTTCAAGGCTTTCCAGCGCATACATTACCGCCTGATGGGCGTAAACATGCGGCTCTGACTGGTTGTTCCTGATCAGTTCTTTGATCTCCTCAACACTTTGCACGCGCTTTAAGGCGTCTAAACTGATGGCGCAAAAAGGCGGCCCGAACAGACTGACAGCGCAATCACCCACCTCTTTATCAAAAAAGCCGCCATGTTTGAGCGTCAGTTCTTTTTCTTTTAAAATCCAGTTGCGCGCGCCTTCAATCGTTATGCGCGGATTTCCCAGTCTGCGCGTTAAATCCGTATAGCCGCAAATATCGGCAAACACCATCGCAATGGTTTCTTCCCGTGGATTTTCAAAAAACCAGCGGGCGATTTTGGGATAGGTTAAAAAAAAGTCAATCTGATCCGGATGAAGCGAACGTCCTAACGCCTTTTTCTGTTCGTGATAGTTGGTGATACGGGTGTCAATTTGAAGCCCGGCCGCCTCCATTACACTTAAATCAGTGGGATCCATCTCCCGTTCACCGGTTAAAAACAGTTTTCCGACATTATAAGGTTCATCGGCCTGCCGGTTGACCAAATCCTTACAATGATATGGGAGACGGTTTTCCTCGCCGGTCTTGTCGTTTCGCTGAAGGATGCCAAGGATACGCATACCGGTATTGGAATCCGCGATTCCGTTAATATCATAGTTAATCAGCGCATGGCCTAAACTCAGGTTTAGCTCTTTGATCGCTTTTTCCCTGTGAACAATTTGTCTGTCCTGAACGTAAATAAATCCAATTTTACTTCCATGGATCGGCACCTCTGGAGAGGCTTCGTCCTCGATAAAAACAACCGCACCTTTTGACATGCCAGTTAATTCTGTGAGTAAAAGCAGCACCTTGCCAATACCTTTGATCCCTTTTTTATGTAAGATTTTATTGACTTTGCTGAGAACCGTGTGGCGTTCATCCGACATTGTTTTCGATCGTATGCAGGTGTCCAACCGGGATCCGATCTGACGTAAAAGGCACAATTGGTTATCCGTAGGCTGTCCTGAAGTGACACCCCCCACGATACCGATAAAATTGCGCTCCTGGCCAAGATGCATAAGTATGCCGCAAACGTAAACGTCATCGTTGATTTTTGCTGAAAAGTGCGTTTTCGACGCTTCCATAGCGGAACGGGTATCCGCAATCACCTTTTCAACTGCCTGTCGCAAAGAATTCGATAGCCCCTCACTGAATAGCGTGATATATTTTCGGTCTTGTCCATCAAATGTGCGAGGTGCGATGTGGTGAATAAAGGTTGCCTCCAGGGGTAATTGGGGGGTTAATTCATTGAGCAGGTCTTGCTGTACGGATTGCAGATCACCCCGATAATAGGTGTCAATAAAATTATCTGTAAGCCGGTCAATCTCAAGGATTTCATCCGATGATATGTCAGACGCTTTTTCAGTTCCGGTCATTATTCATCTCCTTTATTGTAAATCCTGATAAACAATGTATGTTGATTTTACAAAGTATGCTGATTATACTATATTTTTGTTATGAATCAAGATATATTCTTAGGATGAGGTTTTTTAATGTTGCCATTTGAACAATTCCCCCAAAGCAGCCGATCTCTGATTCAGTATATTTTAACCGATATTGATGACACCCTGACCTTCAAAGGCCGCCTTGTTGCGGATGCGTTTGCTGCCATGGATAAATTAAAACGGGCGAACTGTTATGTCATTCCGATTACCGGACGACCTGCCGGATGGTGCGACCATATCGCCCGAATGTGGCCAGTTGACGGCGTCGTCGGTGAAAATGGCGCTTTTTATTTCTGTTATGATGAGCGCCAAAAAAAACTGCACCGGCGTTATTGGAAAACGGCTTTGCAGCGGCAAGCGGACCAGCGTCGATTGGATCAGCTAAAAGATAAAATTCTGCAAGATGTACCCGGATGCCGGATTTCCGCTGACCAATCCTATCGTGAGGCTGACCTGGCCATTGATTTCTGTGAAGATGTCCCCGCTTTGCCGAAAAAAGATATTCACAGAATTGTTCATCTTTTTTCAGATGCCGGCGCTACGGCCAAAATCAGCTCAATCCATGTCAACGGCTGGTTTGGCGACTATGACAAGCTGGCAATGACGCGCCTGATGTTCAAGGAGTGTTTTCAATGTGATTTGGAAAAAATAAAACATCAGGTCATTTATTGTGGCGATTCTCCCAATGACGCGCCGATGTTCGCTTTCTTTCCCAATTCTGTGGGCGTTGCCAACGTTCTTGATTTTAAAGACGAGATTGATTCATTGCCTACCTGGATTACCAAAAACAGCGGTGGACACGGCTTTGCCGAAATGGTGAATTGTCTGCTTCATAATAAGCAATCATAGGAACGGGGACGAAATAACTTCCCCATTCCGGAGTGCAAACTTCAGTTTGCGATGCTGTGACGCAAACTGAAGTTTGCACTCCTCTTCTGAAAATGGGTAAGTTATTTTGTCCCCATTCCATAGGAATATAAACTCAGGCCATACTATAATTAAAGGAGGAATCATGATTGATCAGTATTCCTGTCATACGGAATATTTTTATAAAAATGAAGCCAGGCAGAGGTGCAAAAAAAGTTAAACAAGAGCTTGATATTAAACTTATTAAAATGTAATAGTAAAAAGTTATGGATGCTGCCATTAATGAAAAAGGTGATAAATTTCAAAACAGTTGGCAATTATTCATTTTTGCGCAGCTTTTTTAAGCTTTAAATATTTTATATCAATAAGGAGGTTACAAGTGTACGGCTTTCAAGCTATCGCAGCAAATGACGGATGGGCAATGTCGCTGATGGGCGTTTGCATTGTTTTTTCAGGATTGGTGCTTCTGTCTTTAGCCATCTCACAGATACACAAGGTGTTCACTATTTTTGATAAAAGAAAGGCCAAGAAGGATGCAGCCATGAAAATGACGGCCGCAAAAGAAACGAAAGCGGATATACGGCTGCCATATCTGAACCTGCCTAAGGATATCGCTAAAGCGACTTCCCTTTTCGCCCCTTTGATTAAATCTAAGGATAAACCATTTTTGTTAGCCGACCTGCTTAAAGCGGCTGAAAAAGAGGATTTCCCCCATCCTCATTTGACGATCAATTACTTGCGTGACGCTAACTTACTTGTTCCTGCCGGTGATGGTTTTTTCGTATGGCAATCCCCAACTATCTAATCGGATCTAACTAATCGAATGAGGACTGATTTATGGAAGACTTACTCTTAAAATTTCTTTACAACACCGGTTTTTATCTCGCTGATTATCGCTATTACATAATGATTATCATCGGCATCACTTTTATCTACCTTGGCGTTGCCAAACAATATGAGCCGCTATTGCTTGTGCCCATCGGTTTTGGCATCCTGATCGGCAATATCCCCGTATTTTTGGGATTCGGACTTAGCATTTACGAAGACAACAGCGTTTTGCACTACTTGTATTTTGGCGTCACTACCGGACTCTATCCGTCGATCATTTTCCTGGGACTCGGGGCTATGACCGATTTTTCGTCCCTGCTGGCGCGGCCGGTGTTAATGCTGCTCGGCGCCGCTGCTCAAGCAGGTATTTTTATCACCTTATTGGGTGCCCTGGCGCTCGGTTTTAACCCCCAAGAAGCGGGTTCGATTGCAATTATCGGTGGTGCCGACGGCCCGACGTCTATTTTTCTCACCGCAAAATTAGCACCGCACCTTATCGGACCTATCGCTATTGCCGCTTATTCCTATATGGCGCTTATTCCGGTGATTCAACCGCCGATTATGCGTCTTATTACCACGAAGGAAGAACGACGTATAAAAATGGACCTTCCCCGCAATGTTGATAAAAGAGAGCGGGTGATTTTTCCGATTGTCGGTTTTCTACTTTGCTGTTTTCTGGCACCAACCGCACTTCCGCTTCTCGGTATGCTGTTCCTGGGAAATTTGCTTAAAGAATGCGGCGTCACCAATCGCCTGGCAAAAACAGCAAGCACCTCCATTGTAGACACAGCCACGATCTTTTTGGGATTAAGCGTTGGCGCCAGTACACAGGCCAATGTTTTTTTAACGCCCAAAGCAATCGGTATCTTTTGTCTGGGCGCTTTGGCTTTCAGTATGGCCACCGCCGCCGGTCTGCTTTTTGCTAAATTTTTAAATCTGTTCTTGAAAGATAAAATCAATCCGCTTCTGGGTGCGGCCGGGGTGTCGGCGGTTCCCGGATCAGCCCGCGAGGTTCATCTCATGGGACAGCGCGAAGACCGCACGAATTTCCTGTTGATGCATGCCATGGCCTGCAACTCTTCCGGCGTTATCGGTTCAGCCATTGCGGCCGGTGTTTTGTGGAGTTTTATGTATATCGGATAATGCCGTACAACCATTTAAATCGTAGGTTGGGTTGAGGAACGAAACCTGACATCAGCCTGTATTCGTCAGGTTTCGTTCCTCA
>JAOZRC010000328.1 GCA_029940345.1 Desulfobacterales bacterium | reverse complement strand
ACCTAATGACAAAGGAAAAGGCATTGAAAGCCGTAATTTACAAGATATTGATGCGATATAAAGCAGATGAACCGCTATGTTGTCAGTATGTGGATGCCGGTCATATAAGTACTTGACCAAAAGTTTTCCGATAGTATCATAGTGAAAACATTGGCTCTTCGCGGATTTGTGGGAAAAACCTGGTGAACTGCAGGCTCAACGGGGCGAATAGTATCTCAACTAATTGAATTCAGATGATTTACAATACTTTGTTACTCTGAATTATCAACGTTACAGTCCAAATTTCCCACAAATCAGCGAAGAACCAAAAAATATTGTGCGTCAATACTGATTTTTTGTATTTACGTTTTCCTATTTTTCGTGTATTTTGAATGGTTGGCATTGGGTCAGTTGAATAGGTAATTCAATCATATCATAATCAAATCAATAGGTTATATTGATTTAAGACAAACCGCTATATCTGACATAAGCAATTGTTTTAACATGCATTACCTCCAACCCACATCTTTTTTACCTATTCAACTGAACCAGTGGCACGGCTGTAAAAGCCATCAAAATTAATCTGAACGCTTATCTTGATTCGGGAAAACCGCTTCCACAGGGAAGATCAACGTCCGATCTTATGCGAAATTCGGATTCATATAATTTACTATTTACTTTTGTTGATGTGTAGATAAGCCCATCAGAGGTAAAAGAGGCCGCTTGAGGTAGCAATTATGCCAAAAAAAATTTACGATGTAATCATTGTCGGCGGCGGCGTCATCGGTTCGGCCACGGCTTACAACCTGATGATCGCCGACAACACATTAAAAGTCGCTGTTGTTGAGAAAGACCCGACCTACACCCGGGCCTCTACCACATTGTCGCTGTCCAACGCGCGTATCCAATTCAGCCTGAAACAGAATATTCAGATTTCGCAATATGCCTTTGAAATTCTGGATCAATTCGAAGACGCGATGGCAGTCGATGGCACCCGTCCAGGCATCGCTTTGCGGCGTGAAGGCAACCTGTTTCTTTTCGATCATGCCGGGCGCCAAGCGGCCGAAAAGTCTCTGGCTCTGCAACAAAGCCTCGGGTGCCAAGCAGAATGGTGGTCGCCTGCAAAAATCAGACAACGTTTTCCCATATATGAATCCTCAGACTTCGCCGGCGCAACCTTCGGACCCCAGGATGGACATTTTGACGCCCATTCCGTTCTCATGGGATACAAGGCCAAAGCTCAATCCATGGGCGTCCAATATATCAACGCTGAAGCAGTTCTCCTTAAATGCGAACATAAAAGGATTACCGGTGTAAAATTGGGTTCCGGTGAAATTCTGCAATCCGCATTGGTGATCAATTGTGCGGGTGCATGGGCCGCTCAAGTAGCCCAGACCGCCGGGGTGGAACTTCCGATAGTCCCAGTGAAAAGACAAGTGTTCGTCCTGGATACGGAACATAAACCCAAGACGCCGTTGCCTTTGACCATTTTACCTTCTGGGTTCTACTTTCGCTCCGAAACCGGCGGCCTGCTCTTGTTGGGCAAGTCGATGTCCGAAGACCCGGTCGGATTTGATTTCACCTGCGATGAAGACCGTTTCATGGAAATCCTCTGGCCCGAATTGGTCGAATTCGCGCCTGTGTTTGAAGCAGCCCGCCTGGTCAACGGCTGGGCCGGTTTGTATGCGGTCAATACACTGGACGGAAACGCGATTTTAGGTGAATGGCCTGAGCTAAAAGGCTTTTTCCTGGCCAACGGCTTTTCCGGTCATGGCCTTCAGCAGGCACCCGCCGTAGGACGCTATCTGGCGGAACTGATTACCGGGCAGACACCGACCCTCGACCTGTCGATTTTTCAACCGCAACGGATAGTGACTAACCAACCTTTGAGTGAAGATGGGCTGGTTTAATCTCTGAACACTGTTTTAAACTGTCCAAGGAGTGATCAATATGAAAAAACTTCCTTATGCCATAGCCAATTTTTTAACCATCCGCGAAGAAGATTATCTGTATATTCACCGCACCTCATACATCCGCACACTGGAAAATATGAGCGCTAAAAGTTTCCTTTTTGTTCGGCCGCGCCGGTTTGGTAAATCATTATGGCTGAATGTACTGAGCAGATATTATGACCTGGCGCTTAAAGACAGATTTGAAATGCTGTTCGGCGATCTGGACATTGGTCAAAATCCCACATTGTTGCGCAATAGTTATTTTGTGATGACCTGGAATTTTTCCCGTATTGATCCGCGCGGTGCAGCGGATGACATCGCCAGGCGAATGAACGAGGCATTTAACAATATAATTGAACTGTTTCTGTTGAACTATTCCCAATATCTTACATGCGCTGTCAAAATCAGAACTCAGGCCATCAATACGCTGGAAAATCTCCTTGTCGCAATCAGCCGGTCTTCCGGCAAACTGTATCTGCTTGTAGACGAATACGATAATTTTACCAACGAAGTCATGGCCTCGGATGAAAAAACATACAAAGGGCTGGTGCAAAAAGAAGGCCCCCTGAAGACATTGTTCAAAGGTCTGAAAGACCTAATGAAAACAGAGCGCTGAACCGGCTGTTTATCACAGGGGTGTCGCCGATCGTTATGAGTGATATTACCAGCGGTGCGAATATATTCACCAAAACCCGCTATAAATATAAAAATAGATATACACCCCGCCTTTCAGTTTTATCCGGAGTGCCAACCCGTATAAACAAGGACAGGAAAAAATAAATGGCAAACGGTTTATTTGAAACAGCGCATTTTCGTATAGCAGGCGATTGCGGTCTTTTAGTTGAATATGGCGATGGTATCGATCCTGTTGTAAATCTGAAAGTCAGGTCAATGGCAGTTGTTATCGAAAAGAACATGCCGGATGGTTTGATTGAGATCACACCCTCCTACCGGTCGCTATTGCTGGTTTACGATCCCTCTGCGACGACACCCGCTGTTCTGCAAAATACGTTGATAACTATGGAACAGCGCCTTGCGGAAATAACAATCCCCGCCCCCCAACTGGTGGAAATACCTGTCTGCTATGGAGGTGAATTCGGCCCGGATATCGAATATGTTGCCGAAAGTCATCACCTGTCAGTGGAAAAAGTGGTTCAAATTCATTCTGAACAGAAATATTTAATCTATATGATTGGATTCACACCCGGTTTTCCGTTTCTCGGCGGGCTTCCCGAATCACTTCACACTCCCAGGTTGGAAACTCCGCGAACCCTGGTTCCTGAAGGGTCTGTTGGAATTGCCAACGCTCAAACCGGCATTTATCCGGTTGCCAGTCCGGGGGGTTGGCAATTGATCGGGCGGACGCCGGTAAAACTGTTCGCGCCTGAACGCGAGAAACCGATTTTATACAAGGCGGGTGATCGAATTCGATTTAAAGCGATAACGCATGATGATTACAACCGCATTTCAGAAAAGGAGATGGGCTGATGGATACATTCAAGGTATTAAATCCCGGTCCTTATGTAACCATCCAGGACAAAGGGCGTTTCGGATATCAGCAGATCGGCGTGCCGATTTCCGGCGCGTTGGACTCTTATGCGTTTCACATCGCTAATCTGTTAGTGGGCAATCCGGGAAATTGCGCTGTTCTGGAAATAACCGTATTAGGCCCGCTGCTCAAAGTGCTGCAAGAGGCTGATATCGCTTTGACCGGCGCTGATATACAGGTTAAGTTGAATTCCGATCCGGTTTTGTCATGGCGAACTGTTCGTGTAAAGCCCGGTGATCTGATTCGCATTCAACAGGTTAAAAGCGGTTGCCGCGCCTACCTGGCTGTGAATGGCGGTTTTAATGCACCGCTTGTTATGGGAAGCCGCTCTACTTATGTGGATGGGAAATTAGGCGGTTATAAAGGACGGTTGTTAAAAAAAGGTGATATCTTAAGCACAGGCGAAGGTATTCTTCTCAAATCGCCGCGTCGACTTCCCGAAACACAGATTCCCCGATATTCAAACGCAATTACGCTTCGCGCCATTGCGGGGCCCCAAGACGATTTTTTTGATGAAGGTCTGGAAACGCTTTTTCAAGAAGAATACACTGTAACGGACAAAGCCAACCGCATGGGTTACAGGCTTCAGGGGCCGCGTATCAAAGTTAAGGCCGACATGCCCCCAAGCATTATTTCCGAACCCACCATGCCGGGAGGTATTCAAATCCCCGCAGATCAACAACCTATTATTTTACTGGTTGAACAAACCGTCGGAGGATATGCCAAAATTGCAACGGTCATATCATCCGATCTTCCCAAAATAGCTCAGGCAACCCCCGGTGTTACGGTGCGATTCGATCGGGTATCTCTAAAAACCGCTCACCGCATCTACCAGGAGCAACTTCATCAAATGACCACCTTGGCGGAACAGTTGGCCAACCAATAAGCGGGTGTAAATCAAAACTGTCAGTTAAGGTTTCAGTAGCAACGCCCTGACACCTGAAACCCGACACCTAACTACCGATTATGACCGATAATCAGCGTTAATCTTGACATAATCAAGGGAAAAATCACATGTCAGCATACTGGCGGTTCCGGTACCCTGATTTAAATCAATACCTATCGTAAATTCGGATTTTTTCATTATGCGTGTTGCGTCGGTTTCCGTCGCGCCTCCTAAACCTGCCCCATTTTGGCAAACCGGGACATTGTCAAAACAGATGTCAGTTTTTTCAGGACGAAGGTATGCCTGAGCCCGGCCGGCCGCAGCTAAAATACGCCCCCAATTGGCGTCTTCACCAAATAAAGCCGTTTTTACCAGGCTCGAATTCGCTACGGTCGAGGCAATTTTTAAGGCCTCATCATCTGAGACGGCTCCTTTCACCGCAATTTCAACCAGCTTGGTCACACCTTCACCATCTTTTACCAACATGCGCGCAAGGGTGCTTAGCACGTCATCCAGAACCTTTTGAAATATCTTACGGTGCGCCGAATTGCTGACCACTGCCCCTGACATACCGTTTGCCATCATTAGAACCGTGTCATTGGTGCTGGTGTCGCCATCAATGGTGATCCGGTTGAAGGAACGGTCAACGCCGTTTTTGAGAGCATCCTTTAAAAAATCGGAGTTGTCGCTTATTCCCACATCGGTTACAATAAAGCCTAACATGGTGGCCATATCAGGACAAATCATGCCCGCACCTTTGGCAACGCCCGTTATGGTAAAAGGGCGGCCTTCGATTTCAGATTGCCGGGAAATTGCTTTGGGGATTGTGTCAGTCGTCATAATCGCATGAGCAAAGTCACTGACGCCTTTGGGATTTAACGCATTCACCAGTGTGGGAACAGCATCTTCGATCTTTTTTAAGGGAAAAGGCGCTCCGATGACACCGGTTGAAGCGGCCAAAACCATAGCGACCGGGATATTAAGCCGGTCGGCAACATAAGCGGTCATTGCCTGGGCGTCCTTCATGCCTTGCTCACCGGTGCAACAATTGGCATTGCCGCTGTTTACAATAATTGCCTGGCAACGCCCGTCTTTGATCCGCTGTTTGTCCAGAATAACGGGCGCGGCTTGAACAAGGTTCAAAGTAAAAACACCGGCTGCCTGGCAGGGTGCCTGAGAATAGATCAAACCCAAATCCGGCGCATTATTCTTTTTAATACCTGCCGTCATTCCGGCCATCTGAAAGCCGGTACCAATTGTTGTATCCATCATTGCCTGTCCTTTATTTTGGTTTTATTGCTGATGCTATTTTTTCGTTAAAAGAGGCTTCATTTTGTCGAAAAAGTTAATCCCTCTATGGGCATTGAATGAGTTTTATAAAGCAAAGATGACGTCTTTAATCGCTTCGAATCTAATCTAACAAAGTAGTATTATCAAGGCTTTTTTTAGATCGGGTTCAAACGCAAAAATGATGCTATCTGCGCCTATTGGCTCACACCCATAAAACCGAAAAAGAAAGCGTCTTTTTACTTTCGGATTGAAGATACCAGTTTGATATTTTAATCTGTTTGACTTATTATGTTTTTCGTAATATTTTTAATATAATTAAGTCAATTTTCCTATGGTAATTGAGGGTGTGTGAAAGTTAAATCGAACGGAGCGGAACGGTTTTTCGCAAAAATAGTACACTATTCCACTGCTTCAATGCCATACGAAAAATAAATTTTCGAACTCCGAATTTGCATTTATCCATGCTTTTTAAATAGGATACAATGAAACTGATATTTGAGTGGGATGAGAATAAAGCGCGACAAAACCTGACAAATCATAAAATTTCTTTCCAGGAAGCTCAGAGCCTGTTTGAAAAGTCTTAAATCGGCTGCAAAAGCGTGAGAGCGGTTCTGATTTCCGCAAATTTCATGGCAATAGTCCGGCTATTCCCTTAAAATTTGCGAAAATCAGCCCTCGCTCTCACACTTTTTCGC
>JAOZRC010000012.1:14237-21787 GCA_029940345.1 Desulfobacterales bacterium | reverse complement strand
TCCATTTAAGTAAATGCGGTTTGGTGGGTTCCGTTGCTCTACACCCACCCTACATTAAAAAGTGTAAACCGACAAATGAAAGATGCCTAATTTTTCATGACCTTCATAATTCTTTAGGAGAACAAATGAACTGGTTAAAAATCAGAAAAATTTATCCGAGACAATGGCTCCTGATTGAGGCTATCAAAGCCCGATCCGAAGGGGGAAAGCGAAAATTGGAGCAAATTTCAGTTATCAATGCCTTTCCGGATTCCATATCCGCCATGAATGATTATAAAAAACTTAAAAGCGAAACCCCCGTGCGCGAACTGTTCGTATTCCATACCAGCCGTGAGGAATTTGATATCAGTGAACGTAAATGGATAGGGATAAGGGGTGTTCAACGAACATACGGATTCAGAGTGGTTTGTTGTTTGGCTCGGCCTCCCTTTTCTATTCAGGAAAACAACTGATCTGCGAGAATGTACTGATTGACACCGGTTCGGCAAGGACTGTGTTTTCGATCGGCAGGGTTCTCGAAATTGGAATTCAGCCAGAGCCAAATGATGCTGTAAGAGAACTCATAGGAATCGGCGGTACGGAATTCGTTTTTATCAAACAGCTTGACATACTCTCTTTGGGGGGATTTCAAATGGCCGATTTTCAGGTTGAAATTGGTGCAATGGATTATGGATTTGAAATGGACGGTATTATCGGGCTGGATTTTTTACTCCGGGCAAAAATGAAGATCGACCTGGATCGGTTGGAAGTTTATTGAAAAAAACTGCTGAGAGATCCAATCCCTCTTACCTAATTATCTCAAAATCTGATAACAATGAAGGAAATTATCAATAATGAAAATTATTAACCAATATTGGCGGTGGCTTCAAAAACCGGTAAACCCCTTGGAGTTAATCGAAACGGCGGGAAGAACCTGTTATAAATCTGAAAAAATGATTAATCCGGGTTCTTCCGTCAAATTTGCTAAGATGTTGAAAAAAAGCGGCCACGGCTCCGTTATTGAACATGCGTCAGCATCGGTATTATTTGTTACAAATCGAGGCGTGACACATGAATTGGTGCGACACAGACTGGCTTCTTATTCACAGGAATCGACCCGTTATGTTCGCTACGGTGGCGATATGGTGTTTATCAGACCCGTTTGGTGGGATGATTGGTCTGCGGAGGAACAAAACGCTTGGGAAAACGCCTTGCGCACTTGTGAAAATGAATATTCCGTGTTGTTGAAGGCCGGCAGTCGTCCTGAACAAGCCCGTGAAGTTTTACCCAATAGCCTGAAAACCGAGATCGTTATGACCGCCAATTTAAGGGAATGGATGCATGTTTTTAATTTACGCTGTAGCAAAGTGTCACATCCCCAGATCAGAGCATTGATGCGTGATTGCCGCAACGGTTTCAGGAAAGCGATACCGGTGCTCTTTGATTAAACCGGGGATTAAACCGGGCAAGCCAGAGCTTGCACTCCGAATGGGGGAAGGCATTTAGCCACCGCTACTAAAAATAAGGAGCCAATTATGACCCATTTGAAATCAGCACTATTGTTAACCGTTTTTTGTATTCTTTTTTCGGCTGCTTTGCTGCATGCGGATATGTATTCATGGACAGATGAAAACGGCGTCAGGCATTATTCCAATACACCACCGCCAAAAAACCTCACCGTTGAAAATTTAGATACCGAAGAAGAAATTGAAACAACCCACACACCCTCATCAGAAACAGTAAAGACCGATCTTAGCGAGCGGCCTTATAAAGGTGATGCCAGGGAGGATTCGGATGAAGACGTCGCATACAAAAAAAGATCTGCATCCAATCAAAAAGTGGTGATGTTCACTTCCCCTGGTTGCGGATGGTGTAAACGCGCCAAAGCATTTTTTCAAAAACACAATGTTCAGTATATTGCGTACGATATCAAAAAATCAAAAGAAGCGTACAAAAAATTTAAAGCGTTGAAAGGACGCGGCGTACCGTTGATCCTGATTGGCGAAAAAAAGATCGCCGGTTTTAATAAAAAAGCGATCAGCGAGGCTTTGGGATTAAATTAACATTTTTTGTATTGCCAGATGATTGACGCTTTTTTCCTTTCTTTTCAATTGACATGCAAATAGCAGATCAGGTAAAGCATATCTCTTGATCTGACTTTTGCTGCGAGTGTCGGAAGCGGATCAGCTTTCCGCTTTACATCATTCGGGAACATGACACTTTTTATATGGAAAAAATAATATGAAATATAATAATATGAAACATTTATCACAAGTAAAAAACTATGGAGAAAAGCAAATCCGCGCATTGGGAGTGTGCTTGGGCGCATCCACTATTTCGATGGTCGAAGTGAGACAAATGAACAATCAGGCAAGGCCCCTGGTTATCAACCATTCATTGCACGCTCATGAAGGCGATCCCAAACGCACTTTAATCAGAGCGTTTGAAAAACGGGACTTGGACATTTTTGATCGTATCGCCGTCACCGGACGAAAATTCTGTAATTTTGTCAATTTGTCGTCTATCGTTGAACCACAAGCTGTTGAATATGCCTACCAATACTGTAAAACGCAGGATATAGATTGCCCGGCAGTGGTTTCGGCCGGCGGCGAAACTTTTATGGTTTACATGCTCAATCGTTCAGGGCAAATATCAAATGTGATTACAGGCAATAAATGTGCTTCGGGAACAGGCGAATTTTTTTTACAGCAGTTGCGACGAATGAACGTTTCGCTGGATGAAGCGGCGCGCTGGTCCGCCGATGAAAAACCGCATCATGTTTCCGGGCGCTGTTCCGTCTTTTGCAAATCGGATTGCACGCACGCCACCAATGCCGGCATTCCCAAAAAAAATGTGACCGCCGGACTTTGCAAAATGATGGCGGATAAAATTTCAGAGCTGCTCAAAAAGGTTGACAAAAAAAATATCATGGTCGTCGGCGGCACTTCCCAGAACCGGATGATGCTTCATTATCTAAATCAGGATATTGACAACCTGATCACGCCGCCGGAGGCGCCTTATTTTGAAGCATTAGGCGCCGCGCTCTGGGCATTGGAACATGAGACGGACGCATTGCCCGGTCTTGACAATATTTTTAAGAAAGAAGCTGTCACTTTTGACACCCTGCCGCTGTTAAAAGATGCCGAATCTGCCGTTGAATTTAAAACAACACCCACGGGCAAAGTGCGCGCGGGTGATGAATGTCTGCTGGGATTGGATGTCGGTTCCACCACCACCAAAGCGGTTTTGATACGTAAGGCGGATGACACCATGCTGGCGTCGATATATCTGCGCACTAACGGCGACCCGGTGCGCGCTTCGCGCCAGTGTTACGCCGCTATCCTTGAGCAGGTTCAGGAGGTGACTGACCTGTCGTCGATTTCGATAACCGGTTTGGGCGTCACCGGTTCAGGGCGTCAGATCGCCGGGTTGCATGCGCTAACAGATGGTGTGATTAACGAAATTATCGCCCATGCCACAGCCGCGGTCTATTTTGATCCCCAAGTGGACACCATTTTTGAAATCGGCGGACAAGATGCCAAATACACCTATATCACCAATGGCGTGCCATCTGATTACGCCATGAATGAAGCCTGCTCCGCTGGAACCGGTTCTTTCCTGGAAGAAGCGGCTTATGAAACGTTGGGCATTCAAATGGAGGATATCGCTGAAATTGCGATACGAGGTGCCTATCCCCCCAATTTCAATGATCAGTGCGCGGCGTTTATCTCATCTGATATTAAAAATGCTATTCATGAAGGCATCGGACGGGATGATATTGTTGCCGGCCTGGTTTATTCAATTTGTATGAACTATTCTAACCGTGTCAAAGGCAACCGGCCTGTGGGTGAAAAAGTGTTTATGCAAGGCGGGGTCTGCTATAACCGGGCGGTGCCTTTGGCCATGGCCGCTTTGACAGATAAGCCGATCATTGTGCCGCCGGAGCCTGGTCTGATGGGCGCTTTCGGTGTTGCATTGGAAGTCAAAAAGCGCCTTGCAGCCGGTTTGACAGAAGTCCAGACTTTTGATTTGAAGGTGTTGGCCGATCGCACCGTGCAATACGGCAAAACTTTTATTTGCAAAGGCGGCAAAGAAAAATGCGATCGTCGCTGTGAAATCAGTATGGTTCTGGTGGAAAATAAATCAATTCCGTTCGGAGGTGCCTGCAACCGGTATTACAATCTGCGCAAAAAAATAAAAGCGGATGCAGGGAATCTTAACCTGGTGCGTCAACGCCAAAAACTGGTGTTCAATCACTACTCTTCCGCTACCGCCACAGCAAACGAAACCGAACCGGAATTCAAAGGCGTTGTCGGTCTGAACCGGAGTTTCCTGGTCAATACCTATTATCCGCTTTACTCCAATTTTTTCAACGCGATTGGCTTTGAATTGGCAATACCGGATCAAAATATGATTTCACAAAAAGGGATTGATCGTCGTGAAGCCGCCTTTTGCTATCCGGCCGAACAGGCCCATGGTTTCTTTTATTCTTTGTTGAAGCGGCAGCCCTCTCCGAATTATATTTTTCTGCCGCACTTCAAAGCGATACCCAGCGAACCCGGGCATGTTAACGCCCAACTGTGTCCTTTTGTCCAAAGTGAAACCTTTTATATGCAAACCACTTTCCGCTCCGAACTGGATATACTCAAACGCCAAGGTGTTAAAGTGTTGTCCCCGCTGATTGACTTGACCGAAGGCCTTGAAATGGCGCGTGAGACCTTTGTTGAGATTGCCACCGAGATGG
Organism: Desulfobacterales bacterium; assembly: GCA_029940345.1. Classification (GTDB taxonomy): domain Bacteria; phylum Desulfobacterota; class Desulfobacteria; order Desulfobacterales; family JAUCGF01; genus JAUCGF01. The sequence goes on along the minus strand of JAOZRC010000012.1, from coordinate 17,064 downwards.
ATGTGAGCATTAACAAAGCTTACCGGGCATTTGAAATGGCTAAAAAACAGCAAACCGAATGTGAAGAGGCGATGCGGATACAAGGCCAAAAGGTGCTGCAAGCGCTGGAAGCCGATCCGGATAAATTTGCAATTGTCATGTTTGGCCGGTCTTATAACGCATTTACCGAAGAATCCAATAAAGGCATCCCGCATAAACTTGCCTCACGCGGCGTGCCTGTGATCCCCTTTGATTTTCTTGATTATGGTGAAGAAGCTTCTAAAACCAATATGTTCTGGGGCATGGGGCAGCGCCTTCTCAAAGCCGCTCGTTTTGTCGAAAAGCATCCGCAGCTATTCGGTGTGTTTATCACCAATTTTTCTTGCGGCCCCGATTCGTTCATCGTGGGTTACTTTCGCAACATTATGGGGCGCAAGCCTTCGCTGACCCTTGAACTGGACAGCCATACGGCGGATGCCGGTTTAGAAACCCGGATTGAGGCGTTTCTTGATATTATCGCTTCCTATCGCCAGTTACAGAGCGCCGTTGCAAGCTCAAATCGCCAAAACCCGCCCATGCAAACTCTGTTCAAACCCGCTTCAACACTGACAGAGCAACGCGTCCTTAAAGTGGTGACATCGTCTGATGAAATTATCCCAATGACCGACAAACGGGTAACATTTCTGATTCCCTCTATGGGGGAAACATCCGTTGAAGCGATGGCCGCTGTGTTTCGGTCATCCGGGTTGAATGCCATAGGTCATCCGGCGGCCGATGAAAATATTTTAAAACTGGGACGTGCCAACACATCCTGCAAAGAGTGTTTGCCCCTGATCCTGACCACAGGCACCTTGCTGAACTATATCCGTAATACCAGGCGGAAAAATGAAGTGCTGGTCTATTTCATGCCAACCGCCACCGGGCCATGCCGGTTTGGACAATACCATATTTTTATGCGAGACTTAATTAAAAAAATGGAAATCCAGGACGTGGCCTTGTTTTCACTTTCATCGGAAAACAGCTACGCAGGGTTGGGGAATGATTTTCATCGCCGCGCCTGGTGGGGAATTGTTGTTTCTGATGTCATGGAAGATATTCGTGCGATGATATTGACCAATGCGATTGATGCGGAAGCCGGAACAGATGTTTTCAAACAGGAGTGGCAACAGATTCTGACGGTGCTGGAAAAGGGAAATTTTGATGCTTTAGAGGAGCAACTTAAACTGACGGCGGCGCGCCTGAAACAGATACCCAAACGGCTTCCTCTTGAAGACGTGCCAGTGGTGACACTGGCGGGTGAAATATTTGTCCGTAGGGAACCGCTATCACGCCAATATATTACTGAACTGCTGGCCAAAAAGGGCTTTGCCGCCCAATGCGCTCCCATAGCCGAATGGATGATTTACTCGGATTACTTGTTGGAAGAGGGTCTGACCGATTATATAATGACCAAAGGTGAAAAAATTGAGTTTTTCATTAAAAAGAAATTTATGGGGCGCTATGAAAAGCGTATCAAGGCGCTGCTTGCTAAATCTGATTTGGTTCATCCCACGCCGCCATTAAATATCAATGCGATTATTAAGACAGCGGCACCTTATGTAAAGAAACATTTAAGCGGTGAAACGGTTTTAACGGTAGGTAGCATTATCCGGGAAGTGGCTTCGCATACATGTGGCGCCATTGCGATCGGCCCGTTTGGCTGCATGCCCAATCGGGTGGCCGAAGCGATTTTAAATGACACGATGAATAAGAAAAGCAAACTCGCGGCCGAACCCCGTAGTTCACGATTGCGCGCAACCCTAAAGGATATTGATGACTTACCCTTTTTGGCCATCGAAAGTGACGGCTCGCCCTTTCCCCAGATCATCAATGCCAAACTGGAAGCTTTCTGCTTGCGGGCGCGGCGATTGCATCAGGCCATGACCAAAGCCAGGAAGACCGAAAAAGGAAAATTACGGGTGTTAAAATGGCCCAAAAAATTTAGAAAATCCGCGTCTTCAATGCGTTAAACGGGGAAAAAACACTTTGTATAAAATCACCGTAACCCTTCACGCCCCCTATGTGTAAGCTAACGCGGGACAGCTTCCCGCGCTACATCCTCACGCACGGTTAGCAGCGATCATGTAGACATGTAGAGCGTAAAGCCGTTCCGCTCACAGGGGGGAGTGAACGGTTACGCTTAGATAACCGCACCCAGCTTAGTCCCCTGGGAGATCGCTCTTTTCGCATTCAACTCCCCGGCTTGATCAGCTCCGCCGATCAGATGAACGTTCATTCCCTGTTCTTCCAACGGTGCCTGTAAATCGTTAAGGGGCTCCTGTCCGGCACAGATAATGATCGTATCGACTTGGAGAAGTATCTCTTCACCCGCTTTTTGGATATGTAAGCCCAGATCATCAATTTTTAGGTAAGAAACGCCATTTAGCATGGCCACCTTGCGCCGCGCAAGGGTGGCGCGGTGGATCCAACCGGTGGTTTTGCCCAAAGTTTTCCCCATTTTGGCGGCTTTGCGTTGAAGCAGATACACTTGGCGCAGGGGCTCCTGTGATTGCGTCGCGGTCAAACCGCCATCTGCTTTCAATTGGGTATCAATTCCCCAGGTGTTGAAAAAAGCATCCTGTTCAGATTTGTCAGATGCACCCGGCTGCGTGATAAAATCAGACACATCAAAACCGATTCCCCCGGCGCCGATAACGGCAACGCGCTTGCCCACCTTTTTTCTTTCCGTAAGGACATCCATGTAAGTTAATACGCTGGGATGGTCAATGCCTTCAAGCCTGATTTTACGCGGAACCACACCGGTTGCCAATACGACTTCGTCAAATTCCTGATCAATCAGACGTTGGGC